>JAEXBC010000076.1 GCA_023457875.1 Bacillota bacterium
CACGTTATTAAACCAGTTGCTGGTCACTTTGCTAAAGCAGGCGTTGAAGCTAAAAAATTCTTAAAGGAATTTAAATTAGACGACATTAGCGGCTATGAAGTTGGAACAGAGATTAAAGCTGATACATTTGCAGTTGGAGACAAAGTAGATGTAGTTGGTACTTCAAAAGGTAAAGGTTACCAAGGCGCAATCAAAAAATATGGTCAATCTCGTGGACCAATGGGACACGGTTCTAAATCTCACAGAGTAGCAGGTTCTATGGGTGCTGCAACAAGTCCAGGACGTGTTATGAAAGGTAAAGGCCTTCCATCACATATGGGCTCAGTACAAGTAACAGTACAAAACTTAGAGGTTGCACGTGTGGATGCAGATAAAAACTTAATCCTAATTAAAGGTGCAGTACCAGGACCAAAAGGTACAATTATCACTATCAAAGACAGCTGTAAAGCTTAGAGATATTGAGAAAGGAGGAAATTGAAAATGGCAAAAGTAGCTGTATTAAATATGACAGGCGCACAAGTTGGAGAAGTTGAATTAAACGATTCAATTTTTGCAGTAGAAATCAAAGAACACTTAGTACATCAAGCAGTGGTTGCATATCTTGCTAATAAACGTCAAGGTACACAAAGTGCAAAAACACGTGCAGAAGTACGTGGTGGTGGTAGAAAACCATGGAAACAAAAAGGAACAGGTAGAGCAAGACAAGGTTCTATTCGTTCTGTACAATGGGTAGGTGGTGGCGTTGCATTTGCACCAAAACCAAGAGATTACTCTATTAAAATGAATGTTAAAGAAAGAAAATCAGCTCTTAAATCAGCTTTAACAAGCAGAGTAAACGAAGCTAAATTTATCGTTCTTGATTCATTAGAATTACCAGAAGTTAAAACAAAAGCTATGGTTAATGTTGTAAAAGCACTTAATTTAAACAAGGCTTTAATTGTAACTGAGGGTGAAGCTAGCAAAAACGTAATGTTATCAGCTAGAAATATCCAAGGTATTAAAACAGCAGCTGTTAATAACATTAACGTATTTGACATCTTAAAATACGATACTTTCGTAGTAACAAAAGATGCGCTTAACAAAATTGAGGAGGTGTACGCATAATGGCAGATTTAAAATTTTATGACGTCATTTTAAAACCAGTTGTTACTGAAAAATCTATGAACGTAATGGCTGAGAAAAAATACACATTCCTAGTTGAAAAAGCTGCAACAAAATCACAAATTAAAGATGCAGTTGAGAAAATGTTCGAAGGAACAAAGGTTGAAAAAGTAAATACAGCTAACTATGATGGTAAAACAAAACGTCGTGGTAGAACAGTTGGTAAAACAGCAGCTTACAAAAAAGCAATTGTTAAATTAACTCAAGATAGCAAAGACATTGACTTTTTCCAAGGAATGTAGTTTAATAGAAAAAGATGAAACACACGGCTAAGTGTAAAAAGGAATCGTGTAAATTAATCGATTGAAAGGAGTGAACACGATGGGTATCAGAAAATATAGACCATATACCCCTTCAAGAAGACATATGACTTCTTCTACATTTGAAGAAATCACAAAGAATGCTCCTGAAAAATCTTTATTGGTTACTTTAAAGAAAAACTCAGGTAGAAACAATCAAGGGAAAATCACAGTACGTCACCGTGGCGGCGGCGCAACAATTAAATACAGAATCATCGACTTCAAACGTAATAAAGATGGTGTTCCAGCTAGAGTTGTAGGAATTGAGTACGATCCAAACAGAACAGCTAACATCGCTTTACTTGCATATGCTGATGGTGAAAAACGTTACATTTTAGCTCCAGCAGGACTTAAAGTTAACGACACAATTATGAGTGGAGAAAAAGCAGAGGTACGTATTGGTAACTGTCTTGAAATGAAAGATATGCCAGTAGGTGCTACAATCCATAACATTGAAATGAAACCAGGTAAAGGTGGACAACTTGTTCGTTCAGCTGGTATGTCAGCTCAACTTATGGCTAAAGAAGGTAAATACGCAACTGTTAAATTACCTTCAGGAGAAATGAGATTACTTCCAATCAACTGCCGCGCTACAATCGGTCAAGTTGGAAATATTGATCATGAACTTATTAAAATTGGTAAAGCAGGCCGTAAACGTCATATGGGTATCCGCCCAACAGTTCGTGGTTCTGTAATGAACCCTAACGATCACCCTCATGGCGGTGGTGAAGGTAGATCACCAATCGGACGTCCAAGTCCATGTACTCCTTGGGGTAAACCAGCTCTTGGATACAAAACAAGAAAGAAAAACAAACATTCTAATAAATATATTGTACGTGCACGTAATCAAAAATAACGTGAAAGCGTGAAAGGAGGCATCATTAATGGCTCGTTCCATCAAAAAAGGTCCATTTGCTGATCAAAGCTTACTTAAGAAAATTGATGCAATGAATGCAGCAAATGAAAAAAAGGTAATCAAATCATGGTCACGTCGTTCAACAATTTTCCCTACAATGGTAGGTCACACAATTGCTGTACATGACGGAAGAAAGCATGTTCCAGTATTTGTTACAGAAGACATGGTTGGACACAAATTAGGTGAATTTGCGTTAACAAGAACTTACCGCGGACATGGTAAAGATGCAGAAAAGAAATCTAAGGTTCGCTAATAATTATTTTACGGAAGGAGGTCTTTCATCATGGCAAAAGGACATAGAAGCCAGATAAAAAAAGAGAGAAACGCTCAAAAAGACTCAAGACCAAAAGCAAGAGTAACATTCGTACGTTTATCAAGTACAAAAGCAAATATCGTGCTTAATCAAATCAAAGGGAAAGATGTTAATACAGCTTTAGCTATCTTAGCATACACTCCAAGATACGGCGCACGCGTTATAGAAAAAGTATTAAAATCTGCGATTGCAAACGCTGAACACAATATGGGAATGGATACAGCAACATTATTCGTTGATGAAGCATTTTCAACAAAAGGACCAACTCTTAAAAGAATTCGTCCACGTGCTCAAGGTCGTGCATATCAAATTCAAAAACAAACTTGCCACGTTACAGTGGTATTAAATGCGAGATAAGGAGGTACATTCATGGGCCAAAAAGTAAATCCACATGGATTACGTGTTGGTGTTATCAAAGCTTGGGATGCTAAATGGTATGCTGATAAAAAAGACTTTGCTAACAACCTAGTAGAAGATGATAAAATTAGAAAATTCATCAAGAAAAAATTATATGCTGCTGGCATTGATAAAGTAGAGATCGAAAGAATGTCTAAACGTGTAAGAATTCACGTTCACACATCAAAACCAGGTATTGTTATTGGTAAAGGTGGCGCATCTATCGACGAACTTCGTAAACAAGTAGAGAAGCTTACACAAAATAAAGTAGCAATCAATATTGTTGAAGTTAAAAAACCAGAAGCTTGTGCTCAATTAGTAGCAGAGAATATTGCACTTCAATTAGAGAACCGTGTTTCTTTCCGTCGTGCGATGAAACAAGCAATGGGTAAAGCTTTCAAATCTGGAGCAAAAGGTATTAAAGTATCTTGCTCAGGACGTTTAGGCGGAGCAGAAATGGCTCGTACTGAACAATATTCAGATGGAAATATTCCATTACAAACATTAAGAGCTGACATCGAGTATGGTTTTGCAGAAGCAGATACAACTTATGGTAAAGTCGGCGTTAAAGTATGGATCTACAAAGGAGAAGTACTTCCAACTAAAGTTAAAAAGGAAGGGAGCGAAAACTAATGTTAATGCCTAAAAGAGTAAAACGCCGTAAGCAATCACGCGGACGTATGAAAGGCCAAGCTACCCGTGGAAATAAAATCACTTATGGTGAATACGGTATCGTTGCAATGGAGCCTTCTTGGATTAGATCAAATCAAATAGAAGCAGCCCGTATTGCTATGACACGTTATATCAAACGTGGTGGTAAGGTTTGGATTAAGATATTCCCAGACAAACCAGTTACAGCAACTCCTGCTGAAACTCGTATGGGTAAAGGTAAAGGTTCAGTTGATTACTGGGTAGCAGTAGTAAAACCAGGAAGAGTTATGTTTGAGTTATCAGGCGTAGCAGAAGAAACAGCTAGGGAAGCATTAAGACTTGCAGTTCACAAGTTACCGATGAAGTGCAAAATCGTTTCTCGTGCTGAACAAGAAATGGCAGGTGATGGTAGTGAAAACTAAAGTATTCTTAGAAGATATTAGAACTAAATCAGCTGATGAATTACAAGTTGAGTTGGTAAATGCGAAAAAAGAACTCTTTAATTTAAGATTTCAAAACGCTACCAATCAATTAGATAATACAGCAAGAATCAAAGATGTAAGAAAGAACATTGCACGTATTCAAACTATTATTACACAAAAAGCAACTGTGTAATAGAGAGGAGGCAAGCTCGTGTCAGAAAGAAATTCACGAAAAATCTTAATTGGTAATGTAGTAAGTAATAAAATGGATAAAACTATTACTGTAGCGGTTATTAATAGTGTAAAACATCCTCTTTACGGAAAAATCGTAAAAAGAACTTACAAATTACACGCTCATGATGAAAATAATGAGTGCCAAATTGGTGATAGAGTTAAAGTAATGGAAACAAGACCTTTATCTAAATCAAAGAGATTTAGACTTGTAGAAATCGTAGAAAAAGCAAAATAGTAATAGTAATCTTGAAAGGAGGTCACTTCTCATGATACAACAAGAGAGTAGATTAAGAGTTGCTGACAACACAGGGGCTAAAGAGCTTCTTTGTATCCGTGTTCTTGGTGGCTCAACAAGAAGGTATGGTAGTATCGGTGATGTAATCGTTGCTACAGTTAAAGACGCAACACCAGGCGGCGTTGTTAAAAAAGGTGATGTAGTTAAGGCTGTTATTGTTCGTACTGTAAAAGGTGTAAGACGTAATGATGGTTCTTATATCAAATTCGATGAAAATGCAGCAGTTATTATTAAAGAAGACAAGAACCCAAGAGGTACTCGTATTTTTGGACCAGTAGCAAGAGAGTTAAGAGAAAAGAAATTTACAAAAATCTTATCACTTGCTCCAGAAGTTCTATAAGGAGGTGTGAATAGTGAAAACTAAACTTAAAAAAGGCGATAGAGTAGTGCTTATTGCTGGTAAAGACAAAGGTAAAGAAGGTAATATCTCTTTAATCGATCGTAAGAATGGTAGAGTTATAGTAGAAGGCTGTAACATGATTACAAAACACCAAAAAGCTAATGCAGCTAACCAAGGTGGATTAATTGAAAAAGAAGCGCCTATTCACATATCAAACGTTATGTATGTGCATAATGGTAAACCAGCTCGTTTAGGTGTAGAGATAAAAGATAGTAAAAAAGTTCGCGTAGCAATCGTAAACAAAGAACGCTTTGTTATTGACTAATTGACGAAAGGAGGCAATGTGAACGATGAGTAGATTAAGAGAAACTTATAAGAATGAAATCATGGGTGCTATGACAGCTAAATTCGGTTATAAAAATCAAATGCAAGTACCTAAAATTGAAAAAATCGTTATCAACATGGGTGTTGGTGAAGCAAAAGATAATGCGAAAGTATTAGAAAATGCTGTGGGCGATATGCAAACAATTGCAGGTCAAAAACCTGTTATAACTAAAGCTAAAAAATCAGTGGCAGCTTTCAAACTTCGTGAAGGTATGCCAATCGGATGCAAAGTAACTCTTCGTGGTGAAAAAATGTATGAGTTCTTAGATCGTTTAGTAAACCTAGCTCTTCCACGTGTTCGTGACTTCCGTGGTATCAGTGCTACTGCTTTCGATGGTCGTGGTAACTATGCGTTAGGTATCAAAGAACAAATTATTTTCCCAGAGATCGAGTTTGATAAAATTGATAAAGTTCGTGGTATGGATGTAATTA
This sequence comes from Bacillota bacterium, assembly GCA_023457875.1. Lineage (GTDB taxonomy): Bacteria > Bacillota > Clostridia > Lachnospirales > Cellulosilyticaceae > Cellulosilyticum. Next base: position 5,844 of record JAEXBC010000076.1, read on the forward strand.
TCGTTAATACATCTCATACAGACGAAGAAGCTCGTGAACTGTTAACACAATTCGGGATGCCTTTTCAAAAATAAGGAGGGTAAATAAATGGCAAAGAAATCTATGAAAGTTAAGCAACAAAGACCTGCTAAATTTTCAACTCAAGCATATACAAGATGCCGTATCTGTGGCCGTCCACATGGTTACCTTAGAAAATATGGTATCTGCCGTGTTTGTTTCAGAGAATTAGCATATAAAGGTCAAATCCCTGGCGTTAAAAAAGCTAGCTGGTAAGAAAGAAAGGAGGCAAATAACAATGACAATGAGCGATCCTATTGCAGATATGTTAACAAGAATCAGAAACGCTAACATTGCGAAACATGATGTAGTTGAGGTTCCTGCTTCAAAAATGAAGAAGGCGATTTCTGAAATTCTTTTAAATGAGGGATATATTAAAGGTTTTGAAGTTAAAGAAGATGGTGTTAAATCAACCATTCGCATGACGCTTAAATACGGAAAAGATAAAAATGAAAAAGTTATTTCAGGTATCAAGAAGATTTCTAAACCAGGTCTTCGTGTATACGCTGATACAGATAACCTTCCTAAAGTTCTTGGTGGACTTGGTACAGCGATTATTTCTACAAACAAAGGTGTAATCACTGACAAAGAAGCAAGAAAATTAGGTGTAGGTGGCGAAGTAATCGCATTCATTTGGTAATTATGACAATAAGTTAAGGAGGTGCCGAATATGTCACGTATTGGTAAACAACCAATTGCTGTTCCACAAGGTGTTACAGTTACAATTAGTGAAGCTAATGAAGTAGTTGTAAAAGGTCCAAAAGGAACGCTTACTCAAACATTTGATACAGCAATGAATATTGCATTAGAAGAAAATCAAGTTGTGGTAAATAGACCAAACGACTTAAAAAGAAATAGATCTCTTCATGGATTAACAAGAACACTTATTGCTAACATGATTGAAGGTGTAACTAACGGCTTCACTAAAGTGTTAGAAGTTAATGGTGTAGGATATAGAGCACAAAAACAAGGAAACAAATTAGTTCTTTCTTTAGGATACTCTCATCCAGTAGAACTTGTAGATCCACAAGGTCTTTCAACAGCAGTAGATGGGAACAAAATCACTGTATCAGGAATCGATAAAGTAGCTGTAGGACAATTTGCAGCAGAAATTAGAGATAAACGTAGACCAGAACCTTACAAAGGTAAAGGTATTAAATACATTGATGAAGTTATTCGTCGTAAAGAAGGAAAAACAGGTAAAAAATAATAAGTAAAGGAGTGACATCCGCATGATTAAAAAACAATCTAGAAGCGATATTCGTGTGAAAAAACACAATAGAATACGTAACAAGATTCAAGGTACAACACAAAAACCTAGACTTAACGTATTTAGAAGTGAAAAACACATATACGCTCAAATTATAGATGACATGACTGGAACAACATTAGTTGCAGCATCAACAATGGAAAAAGAAGTTGCATCTTCATTAAAATCAACTTCTAATGTAGAAGCAGCAGCTGTAGTTGGTAGTGCAATTGCCAAAAAAGCAGCAGCAAAAGGAATTGAAGAAGTAGTATTTGATCGTGGTGGTTTCTTATACCATGGTAGAGTTAAAGCATTAGCAGACGCAGCTCGTGAAAACGGCTTACAATTCTAGTAAAGGAGGGAAATAAGAACAATGGCTAAAAGATTAAGCATTGATCCTAATACAATGGATCTTCAAGAAAGAGTTGTTACAATTAAACGTGTAACAAAGGTAGTTAAAGGTGGTCGTACATTTCGTTTCTCTGCTTTAGTAGTAGTTGGAGATGGCAATGGTCACGTTGGTGTAGGATTAGGAAAAGCAATGGAAATTCCAAATGCTATTCAAAAAGGTATCGAAGATGCTAAAAAGAATCTTATCTATATTGAAAGAAACGATGCAGATAGCATCTATCACGAATTTATAGGTGAATTTGGAAGTGCAAGAGTACTTCTAAAACCAGCTAAAGAAGGTACTGGAGTTATTGCAGGTGGTCCAGCTCGTGCTGTGCTTGAACTTGCAGGTGTTCGTAACATCAGAACTAAATCTTTAGGTTCAAACAATAAAAAGAACGTTGTTCATGCAACAATTGAAGGGTTAGCTAAATTAAAAACACCTTCAGAAGTAGCTAAACTACGTGGAAAATCTGTAGAAGAGATTCTAGGCTAAGAGGAGGAAGTAAAGATGGCAAAGATCAAAGTTACATTAGTGAGATCTACAATCGGAGCACTTCCAAAGCATAAGAAAACTGTAGAAGCGCTAGGATTAAGAAAGATTAACAGTGCAAACATTCATGAGGATAACGCAGCTATCCGTGGAATGATTGATCAAGTTACACATTTAGTAAAAGTTGAAGCAATTAACGAGTAATAGATATTTATTAAAGAAGGAGGTGCCAAAAACATGAATTTAAGTACATTAAAACCTAACGAAGGTGCTAAAAAAGGAACTTTCCGTGTTGGTAGAGGACATGGTTCAGGTAACGGTAAGACTGCTGGTAAAGGACACAAAGGACAAAAAGCTAGAAGTGGCGGTGGAGTAAGACCAGGTTTTGAAGGTGGTCAAATGCCATTATACAGAAGACTTCCAAAACGTGGATTTACAAACCGTAACAGTCTTGAAATTGTAGGAATCAATGTAGATTTATTAAATCGTTTTGAAGATGGTGCTGTTGTAACAGTTGACGCAATGATTCAAGCTGGAATTATCAAAAATCCAAGAGATGGTGTTAAAATCCTTGGCAAAGGTGAAATCAGCAAAAAATTAACTGTTCAAGCCAACGCTTTTAGTGCATCTGCAAAAGAAAAAATTGAAGCTGTGGGTGGTAAAGCAGAAGAGGTGATGTAGGTGGATTTATTCAAAACTCTTAAGAATGCTTGGAGAGTGCCAGAACTACGCAAAAGATTGATATACACACTTTGGATGTTTTTATTTATTAGAATCGGAGTTGCTATTACCGTACCAGGTGTAGACAGACAGCTATTGGCAGCTGCAAATGCAGCTAGTACTGGTTCAGGCTTTATTAAAGATTTTATGGGCATGATAACAGGTGGTGCGAGTGAAGACTTAGCTCTATTTGCCTTAGGTGTAGGACCTTATATTACGGCAAGTATTATCATGCAACTTCTTCAAGTGGCAATTACTAAGTTAGAGGAATTGTCAAAAGAAGGCGAAGATGGAAAGAAGAAAATGAACAAGTATACACGTTATGTGGCACTTGGATTAGCAGTGATTAATGCTTGGGCACTTGTGTTATCAAAGCGAAATGTATTAGTAGATGATAGCATATGGACAATGTTACTTGTCATGGTTGCCTTTATTGCTGGATCAATGCTTGTTATGTGGATTGGTGAGCAAATTACAGCTAATGGGATAGGTAATGGTACATCACTTTATATCTTTATTAGTATTATTTATAAGCTACCAACCAACTTTGGAGCTATCTTCGTATTAAATAAGGAAAAAATTTATATCCCAATTCTTGTTATAATAGCATTTATAGCATTGATTGGCTTTACAGTATTTATGGCACAAGGTGAGAGAAGAGTTTCTGTTCAGTATGCAAAACGTATGGCAGGACGTAAGATATATGGTGGTCAATCACAATATATTCCTATTAAGGTAAACTTGGCAGGTGTGCTTCCAATCATCTTTGCTTTGTCAATTATGAACTTCCCACAAGTTGTTATTAACTTAACAGGGGCACAGGTATCTGAAAACTGGCAAATGGTGCTTAACTTTTTGTCATGGACTCATCCTGTAGGAACAGTAGTTTATATCATTCTGATATTTGCTTTTGCATTCTTTTACTCAACTATTGCATTTAAGCCTATGGAAATTGCAAGCAATATGAAGAAGAGCGGAGGATTTATTCCAGGTATTAGGCCAGGAAAACCAACGTCAGATTACTTAGTTACTTTAGGAACACGTATCACATTGCTAGGAGCTATTTTCTTATCAATTCTTGCTGTAATGCCATTAGCTTTTCATTATATTTTTGGTGTAGACGTAGCTTTCTCAGGAACTTCATTACTCATCGTGGTAGGTGTAGTTATTGAGACACTTAAGCAAATGGAATCACAAATGCTAATGAGACACTATAAAGGATTTTTATAGAAGGAATAGGGGGCAGAGCCACTATGAGATTTATATTATTAGGTGCACCTGGAGCAGGTAAGGGAACGCAGGCAGAAATGCTAACCAAACTCTATGATATTCCATGTATTTCTACAGGTAATATCTTTAGAGAGCATATTTCTAACAACACTGACTTAGGACAAAAGGCTAAAGCATACATGGACGATGGAAAATTGGTACCCGACTCTCTTGTAATCGAGCTTGTAAAAAGTAGAATAACTCAGGATGATTGCAAAAATGGTATGATTTTTGATGGATTCCCAAGAACTATTCCTCAAGCGGAAGCATTAGATGTAATGCTAAAGGAGTTAGATAAACCAATTGACTTCGTTATCAATGTTGAGGTAAAAGACCAAATTATCGTTGATCGTATGGCAGGTAGAACAGTTTGTCCTAGCTGTGGGGCCTCTTACCATAAAGTAAGCAAGGTAGAAGCAGTATCAGGTAAATGTGATCTTTGTGGTGAGAAGCTGATACAAAGAGACGACGATAAAGCAGAGACTGTTCTAAAAAGATTAAGTGTATATCATGATCAAACAGAACCTTTGATTGCCTACTATAAAGCTCAAGGTAAACTAATAGACATTGATGGTGTAGGTACAGTTGAAGAAGTACGTAATAGAGTAAAAAAAGCATTAGGAGTGAAATAAGATGGCCATTCACATAAAGTCAGCTGATGAAATCAGTTTGATGAGGGAAGCCGCACAGATTCTAATAGAAGCCCATGAATTAGTTGCAGCTCATATAAAAGTGGGCGTTACAACTAAAGAGCTTGATGTACTCGCAGAAAAGTTTATTAAGGGCAAAAATGCTTATCCTTCTTTTTTAAACTATCATGGCTATCCAGGTTCAGCTTGTATTTCAATTAATGAAGAAGTTGTTCATGGCATACCAGGAAAGAGAAAGTTAAAAGAGGGAGATATAGTAAGTATTGACCTTGGGGTATACTATAAGGGATATCACTCAGATGCTGCAAGAACCTATCCGGTTGGCAGTGTATCTGCCGACAGGTTGGAACTGATAAGGATTACTGAAGAGTCGTTCTTTGAAGGTTTAAAATATGCTAAATTAGGCAATCATTTATGTGATATATCATCAGCTATTGGCAGTTATGCCGAAGCACATGGATATGGCGTAGTGAGAGATCTCGTTGGGCACGGAATAGGTAAACAATTGCATGAAGAACCACAAGTTCCAAACTACAAAACACCTGGAAGAGGACCAAAGCTTCAAAAAGGTATGGTACTCGCTATTGAACCAATGATTAACATGGGAACATGGCAAGTTAGAGTACTAGATGATGACTGGACGTTCGTAACTAGAGATGGCAGTGTGTCTGCACATTATGAGAACACAGTGGTTATTACAGATGATATTCCAGAGATACTTACCATGCGTAAGTAAGGGGTGATTAAATGAATAACAAGTATTCGCTAGGGCAGGTTGTTTTCTCAAAGTGCGGTCGTGATCAAGGGAAACCATTTATTGTTGTAAGTATCGAAGAAGACTATGTTTACTTAGTAGATGGAGATCTTAGAAAAGTAGATAACCCAAAACTAAAGAAGAAAAAGCATATTCAACCAACACTAATAACAAATGAATGGATAAAACAAAAAATTATAGAAGAAAATCGTCTCACAAATAGTGATGTTAGGCGAGCTCTTGAAGAGTATCTAGGGCAATCTTCTGTGTAAGAGGAGGTTTGTAACTTGGCTAAAGGTGATGTTATTGAAGTAGAGGGAACAGTGATAGAGAAGTTACCAAATGCAATGTTTAAGGTTGAAATTGAAGGGGGACACGTTGTCCTCGGTCATATTTCAGGTAAGCTTCGCATGAATTTCATCCGTGTATTACCGGGTGATAAGGTGACCTTAGAACTTTCTCCATATGATTTAACCAAAGGGCGCATTATTTGGCGATCTAAATAAATGGTATAATAGAAAGGAGAACAGAAAATGAAAGTACGTCCATCAGTAAAAAAGATTTGCGAAAAATGTAAAATTATTAAAAGAAAAGGCCGTGTTTGCGTTATCTGTGAAAATCCAAAACACAAACAAAAACAAGGTTAAAAAATCCTCGAATATAGGTATTTTGCCACATTGATTTATGGGGCCAAGTATTATATAATATTGGGTGGTGTTTAACTTTAAGCGGCTGCGGCATAGAGTCATTTATGCTGTTAATATATATTTTTAAAAAACCTATAGGAGGTGCATAGAGTGGCACGTATTGCAGGTGTAGACTTACCAAAAAATAAACGTGTTGAAATCGGTCTTACTTATATTTTTGGTATCGGCCGTCAGACTTCTCGTAAGCTTTTAGCTGACGCTGGTATTGATTTCGATACACGTGTTAAAGACTTAACTGAAGAACAAGTAGCTAAAATTCGTGAACTTATTGACAAATCAGTAATCGTTGAAGGTGATCTTCGTCGTGAAATCGCTTTAAACATTAAGAGATTAATGGAAATTGGTTGCTATAGAGGAATTCGTCATAGACGTGGTCTTCCAGTTAGAGGACAAAAAACAAAAACAAATGCTCGTACACGTAAAGGTCCTAAAAAGACAGTAGCAAACAAGAAAAAATAGTAAATAAAGGAGGTTAAGATCTCATGGCAGTTGCAAAAAAAGGTGGTAAAAAAGTTGTAACGCGTAAAAGACGTGACAGAAAACACGTTGAGCGTGGTGTTGCACACATTCAATCAACTTTTAATAATACAATGGTTACATT
>JAEXBC010000077.1 GCA_023457875.1 Bacillota bacterium
TAAAAGGAGTTAATCCCCTGCATCCTATTCTTGACACCACAGCCTGTGTAGAAGGTCAAGCGTCTAAAAGTGGTCATCGCTATTTAGTAAAAGGATTCATTCAAGTGGAGATTCCGCTTTTATGTGATCGTTGCTTGGAGGAGTATGATTATTTACTCGAAGCAGACTTATATAAGGAATATTCGTCTGAACTTACGGATAGTGAGTTAGATGAGGATATCATTCAAGTCACTGAATCAGAAATTGATTTAGAAGATGCAATAACGGAAGCCATTTATTTGAATGTACCTATGAAATGGTTACATGATGAGAAGTGTAAAGGTATTTGTAAAGTGTGCGGTGAAAATTTGAACAAGCATACGTGTAAATGCCCAAAGACAGAAATGGATCCTAGACTTGAAAGTTTAAATAATATTTTTCACCCTCAAAGTGAAGAGTAGTAACAAGAGGAGGTGTAGAAATGGCAGTACCAAAAAGAAAAACTTCTAAAGCCAGAAGAAACCAAAGACAAGCAAATTGGAAACTTTCTCCACTCAACTTAGTGAAATGTCCTAAATGTGGTGAATTAATGATGCCACATAGAGTATGTAAAGCTTGCGGTTCTTATGCAAACCGTGTAGTAGTAAAAGTAGACTAATGCTTTAAAAAAGACAGCTAAAAGCTGTCTTTTTGTATATTTATCTATTTTATGAGAAAGATAAGGGTGATATAAATGTCGAAAATAGCTATAGATGTAATGGGTGGAGACCACGCGCCTGATGAAATTCTTGAGGGATGCATTTTAGCTACCAAGCAGTTAGACGCTACAATCGTATTAGTTGGCAAAGAAGAGCTTATTCAAGAAAAATTATCTGCTTATACATACGAAAAGTCAAAGATTGAAATCGTAAATGCAGATGAAGTGATTGAAATGGGGGAAAGCCCAGTTGCAGCGATTAGAAAAAAGAAAAATTCTTCTATGGTAGTAGGTCTTAATCTTGTAAAAGAGAAGAAGGTAGATGGTTTTATTAGTGCAGGAAGTACAGGTGCACTTTTAACGGGTGCAACCCTTATTGTTGGACGCATAAAAGGCGTAGAGCGACCTGCTATGGCACCTTTTATCCCTACTGAAAAGGGTTATTCTTTATTAATCGATTGTGGGGCTAATGTGGATGCTAAACCTAGTTATCTTGAGCAGTTTGCGAGAATGGGAACGGTATATGTAGAGCAGTGTATGCATATTAAGAATCCTACGGTTGGTCTTGTCAATATTGGAACAGAGGAAGAAAAGGGTAATCAGCTTACTAAGGAAGCTTATCAGCTTTTGTCTAGTAATCCTTCCATTCATTTTTATGGTAATGTTGAGGCGCGGGACATTCCTCTGGGAGAAGCAGATATTTTAGTGTGTGATGGCTTTACTGGGAACGTGATCTTAAAATTCATGGAGGGCTTTGGAACTTGGATTTTAAAAATGCTTAAGACAGAGTTTTTAAGAAGTTTAAAGACCAAGTTTGCAGCATTGTTACTCAAAAAAGGCGTAAGCAATATTAAAAATAAATTTAACGATGGCACCCAAGGGGGAGCACCCTTTTTGGGCGTAGATGGCTTAGTTGTCAAAAGTCATGGAAGTTCAAAAGCACAGGAGATCTTAAGTACCCTCATTCAAACCGAAGGATTTATTAAGGATCAGCTTGTTACTAAACTAAAGGACAATTTCGATGAAAATGTAAAATAATATTGACTATGAATGGTGTATATACTATCATCAAGATATAAATGTTTATAAGAGGTGTTGGACAATGGTATTCGATAAAGTTAAGAAGATAATTAGTGAACAATTTAATATTTCAGGTGATGAAATTACTTTACAAACTTCTTTTACAGATGATTTAAATGCAGATTCTTTAGATGTATTTCAGGTGATTATGGCAATTGAAGAAGAATTTGAAATGGAAATTTCCAATGAAGAAGCTGAGAAAGTTAGTACTGTTTTAGATGTAGTTAATTATATTAAAGAACAAAAAGGATTAGACTGAAAAAAAGCCTCGCTTAGCGAGGCTTTTCGTATATTAAAGGAGATAAATGCAAATGGATAAAAAAGTTCCAAAATTAAACAAAATGGTACTGCTTGAAGAAATGCAAAATAGGCTCAATTATCAATACAAGAATACTTTTTTACTAGAGGAGGCCCTCACGCATAGTTCCTATGCTAATGAGCATAGAAACAAGAACGTAAAGGATAATGAGAGATTAGAGTTTTTAGGCGATGCTATTTTAGACCTAGTTATTAGTGAATATTTATTTAAAAAATATCCTCAAATGCCAGAGGGGGATTTGTCGAAAACAAGAGCAAGTATTGTGTGTGAAGGTTCCTTAGCTAAAATGTCAAAAATGATTGGATTAGGGGAGTACATCTTCCTTGGAAAAGGGGAAGAGTTAACAGGTGGAAGACAGCGACCTTCCGTTTTAGCGGATGGTTTTGAAGCCTTAGTCGGCTCTCTCTTTTTGGATGGTGGCTTTGAAAGAGCAAAAGCGTTTTTAGTAGATACACTCATTGCTGAGGTAGAACAGATGGTGACGATAGAGACGCTATACAAAGACTATAAGACATTGTTACAAGAATATATCCAAAAAACAAGCAATGAAGCGATTTTATATGAAGTGGTGGCAGAAGAAGGACCTGATCATGATAAATGCTTTCACGTGGAAGTTTATCATGATACAATATGTTTGGGACGTGGCGTAGGAAAAAGTAAAAAGGAAGCAGAACAAGATGCTGCAAAAAATGCTTTAAATAATCATAAAAATTGAGGTGAAATATGTATCTAGATAAGATAGAGATACATGGCTTTAAATCTTTTGGGGATGCAGTTAAATTGAATATTCCCAAAGGCATTACGGGTGTTATTGGACCTAATGGAAGTGGAAAAAGCAATGTTTCTGATGCAATTAGATGGGTACTTGGAGAGCAAAGTGCAAAAAGTCTTCGTGGTAGTAAAATGGAAGATATTATTTTTGCAGGAACAGAGAAAAGGAAGTCCTTAGGTTACGCAGAAGTTGCTTTGACGATAAAGAATCCGGATGAAGCAGTACCTATTGCTTATACTGAGATTGTCGTTAAAAGGAGAATCTATCGCTCTGGTGAAAGTGAGTATTTTATCAATGGGAGTACTTGTCGGTTAAAAGATGTGCAAGAATTGTTTATGGACACAGGAATAGGTAAAGATGGCTATTCAATCATTGGACAAGGTCAAATTGATAGAGTACTCAGTTCAAAACCTGAGGAGAGAAGAACGCTTTTTGAAGAAGCAGCAGGTATTTATAAATACAAAGTAAGAAAGCAAGAAGCTGAAAAGAAACTCGAAAAGCAACGGGAGAATTTAGTCAGACTTCAGGATATTATTAGTGAGATAGAATTACGTCTTGAACCACTAGAAGTAGAAGCTGAAAAAACAACCCAATATCTTAAACTAAAGGATAGCCTTAAAGAAATAGATATCAATATTTTCATTTTTGAAATGGAACGATTAGAAATAGAAGTTACCGAGTTTGATCAAAAGATAGAAGCACTCGAAGAACAATTACAAGAAAGACATAACTTACAGCAGGAGTATACTCAAAAAAGCGAGTATTATAAGGCGCAAAGAGATCAACTCTACCATCATGCTGAAGAACTGATTGAGAAGCTTTCAAATCTTGAGAAACAGCAGGCACAAAGATTAAATCAAATAACGATTCATGATGAGAAAAAGGTGAATATCGAGCGGCTTTTAGCTTCAGTGCATCAAGAAAAGAAAGACCAAGAAACACTTTATCAAACGAAGACAGAAAAATTAGCGTTCTTAGAAACAAAGCTTACTGCTCTAGAAATTGAAAAGGCTTCGCAAATAGGCATTATTCAGCAAGACGAAGAAAAGATGAATCGTTTTCTTCAGGATTTACAGAAGCTTGAAGGGAGCATTGATGACTCAAGGCAAAAT
>JAEXBC010000078.1 GCA_023457875.1 Bacillota bacterium
TACGACGTCTGGCCAAAGAAGGGGATTCCAGGATCCTTTCTTTTGTTCTTTAGTGACAGTATATCGGTTAATCTGGCGACATGCAATCAGGTCAGTAAGAAGTCATGCTGAGAGGGGCGCAACATTATTACTCTTCTGATTTTCTATGGTTTGTTGTTCTGTCTGTGGTGTTTCTATATTCTCTGCTACTTTGTCACTTTCTTTTTTCTGTTCTTCTTCATAAGCTTTGTATAGGATCCATTGGTTCCTTACTTTAGGGTACATAGCAGAAAAACCCTTTCTTCCTTTAGAATCCCCAATCAAATACATTTTGTCCTTGTACTTTTCTAATAGTGATACGACTTCTCTTGCACGTTGTTTAACACAAAGATTTGTTTCTTGAGCCTTTCCATATGCAAGTATAATCAGCTCTGCTCCTTCTGCTACTTTCTCAATTTGTCTATCGTTTTCTTCATCCGTGAAATCATCAATATCTATGTCTGTATCTAGTTCTAAATCTAGCCTACTAAACAAATTGACTATGTTAACACTACCATAGTTTTCATCTAACTGAGATACACAGTTGATAATGTTACAGGTCGTTACATCTTGAATTAGTGCATTAGATTTTCCTGCTTGTAGCATGATGACTACTGCATTTGCTAGACTAGCATCCCATTCTTTACTAAGTAGATATCTATGTGATTTATCTTCTGAAAAAACTGCTCTTGTGACCATTGTATTATTTTCTTCTATCATTTTAATCATCCCTTCTTTTGGCACGCTAAAAGACCTGCAGGCAATACCCAACAGGTCTATGTAACATTTAGCATTTTATTTACTCAAATATGTAATCAAAGAGTCTTTGACAAGAATTAATTATACACTCTCCCATGTCTTATATCTCTATATCACAATTGTCCTGTTAACCCCATTACTACAAATAACCCAATCATAAAGCATACAAATAATTCCTTTAAAATAGCTTCACCACTAAAGTATGTTACCTTAAATATCTTATGATATAAAACTTCTACTACGATTCCTACGATTGCTGCTAGAATAAGTGTTATAACTCCCATTTAATTTATCCTCCCATCTATGTTACCTGTGCTTTTTATCTGTTATTCATTCCATTTAAACGTATCTGCTTCTTCATACCTTCCATCAAAATACCATTCTTTTACCTTTCCATTTTCATGTAAATAATACCCTATACATGTATAAATAGGTGCACACACTTCATCTTGAAAGGTAATTATATTATTTTTAGCATCATAAGTTACTTTGGTATTAATATTATTATTCAGTAATATACACATTAGTTTTGCTGGAACATACAACTTATCATTCTTGTAAAACGGCATATCCTTGGTTTCAAATTTTCCATCAAAACCAGGATTATTAAGAAATATTTCATTACCTCTTCGAATAGCTTCTCTTGTTTCTTCATTTACACCTATTGATGGATCTGTTAGCCAGGAATCTGGTACCTCATTAGGTTTTAATCCCATGCACTGTTGTTTACTTCCTGTATATACAGTATATGTTCCTTTAATTTTTCCATTTTTATCCCTATCAATATATACAGTATTTGCAATCCTGTGTTCTGCTGATTGTATTGAATCAGTTCCAATTTTCGTTAAAAGTTCAGATTGCCCATGTTCATAATCCCCAAAACCATAAGCTTTCCCCAATTCTTGTGCACTAACAAAAGCTACTCCATCTCTTACAATAACATCTGTTATAGTTCTTGTTCCACCATTTATATTCTCATCTACTAGCTCTCTTATTCCACCATCTGCCCAATCTGGAATCTGCTTATCTATGCAAGTTCTAGCAAATACTGTTGTTACTGATAATGCTAAACACAAGCCCCCTACTACTAATTTTTTTATTATGTTTCTCACGATAATCAACTCCCTTTATTTATTTTTTAATTATGTGCTTCTTTAGCACAATTATACTTATTTTTCATAATATAATCAACTAAAAATGTGCTAATACTACACAATATAATTTCATATGTAGTATATTTAGGTGATTATATGAAGATAAACACTCCCACTCATAGTAAGAATATAATCGGTGAACGTCTCAAATCCTTTAGAAAAGAGAACAAAATCACCCAAGAAGATCTCTCTGCTAGATTACAGACCAGAGGACTTACATTAGATAGGACTGCTATTTCTAAAATTGAACGTGGTGAACGATTAGTTCCTGACTATGAAGTTGTTATTATTGCAAAAGCTCTCAAGGTAGATGTAAAATGGCTACTTACTGGTAAATGATTGATTTCATACCTTTGTAAGTAGCCATTTTATTATGTCTAATATGTCATTAACTGCTTGTATGTATACTGCTCTTGCTATAATTTCTCTTTCTCTGCTCTCTAGCTCTTCCTGCTTCATTAGAATGTCTTTTTCTTTTGTGTTAGCTTTCTTAAATAGTCTTCTCTTTACTCTTCTCAAGTTTTTGATTTCATTGTTTCTCATCTCCATTTCTACTTGTGCTTTTTCTGTTCTTTGATTGATTAGATTTCTTATCACACTGGTTGCTCTCCTCCTTTAGGCAGAAAATTAGCCTATTAGGTTCCATATCCTAATAGGTTTCAATAGTATAATATATATTTGATCTTATTAAAGTAACACTTTTAATACTCCATGAATCTTCATGTATATAATCTTGCTACTATTCTATTGCTCCTTTCACCTACAATTAAGCAATATAAGCTAAACTTAAAAATTGACAATATAAACATAAAAATTTATAATCATAATGGTTAATTTTATCCATAGTAGGTGATATTATTTATGACTATAGATGAACAAATTAAAATTTTATGTGTTCGTTCTAATATTAGTATAGCTGAACTTGCCCGAAGAATAGGACAATCTCCTCAAAATTTATGTGGAAAAATGAAACGCAAAAGTTTCACTGTGTCTGATTTAGAAAAAATAGCTTCAGCAACCAATTCTACTTTTGAACGTAGCTTTATCTTAGAAAATGGAGATAAAGTATAATTTCTCAGAAAGGATTTTGATTATGTCAACTTTTAAACTAGGTGAATTTTTCTGCGGACCTGGTGGACTCGCTCTTGGTGCCACTACAGCCCAGATAAAAAATAAGGACTTCAAAATTGTCCATGAGTGGTCTAATGATTATGATTTAGATACTTGCCAAACTTATATTCACAACATTTGTCCTGAGCACCCTGAATCTGTCATACATGGTGATGTGCGTACGCTTGATATATCTCCACTTCCTCCTATTGATGCTTTTGCATTCGGCTTTCCTTGTAATGATTTTTCACAAGTCGGTGAGAGAAAGGGATTTGACGGAACTTATGGCCCTTTATATTCATATGGCATTAATGTCCTAAAACATTTTAAGCCTCAATGGTTCTTAGCAGAAAATGTTGGTGGATTAAAAAGTGCTAATGATGGAAAGGCTTTTCAAAAAATACTTGAAGATATGAAATCTGTGGGTTACCGAATATATCCTCATCTTTACAAATTCGAATTATATGGTGTACCTCAAGCACGTCACAGGGTTATCATTGTAGGTATTCGTGAGGATCTACCATTTGAATTTAAACCACCAAGTCCTACTCCTTATGCAAATATCGATAATACCTGCAAAACTGCTTTAGAAGTTCCACCAATTTCTCCTGATGCTTTCAATAATGAGAAAACAAAACAATCAGCTACTGTTGTTGAACGCTTATCTTATATTAAACCTGGTGAAAATGCTTTTAATGCAAATCTTCCTGAACATCTCAAATTAAATGTAAAAGGAGCTAAAATAAGTCAAATCTATAAACGTCTTGATCCTTCAAAACCTTCATATACTGTTACTGGTTCTGGCGGTGGTGGAACACATATTTACCATTATGACGAGCCAAGAGCACTTACCAACCGTGAACGTGCAAGGCTCCAATCATTCCCTGATAACTATGAATTTAAGGGAAATAAAGAAAGTGTAAGAAAGCAAATTGGAATGGCTGTTCCTCCTCAAGGAGCTAAAATTATATTTGAAGCCATATTAAATACTTTTGCAAATATACCGTATGAAACTGTAGAGTGTAATATAAATGAATAATTTATAAGGAGGAGTCTATGTTAAATTACTGGTGGGTAACTAGACCAAAAAGAAAATTAAATTCTGTTCCTGAAGTGCTAGCAACCTTCTCCGATATTTCTCTTAATCAAGAATGGGAAGGCCAGCGAAGCACACATCTTTCCTTAGAAGATGCCTTAGAACATGCAGGTCTAAAACGTCAAGGGGAAAGACGAGATCAAGGTGGTGGTGGTGGTCGAACCTATCGTGCATGGTTAGAAAGTTTAGGGCTAATTTTCACTCAAGAATCTACAAAACAAATCAAATTAACACTTGCAGGAGAAGCTATTATGTCTGGCGAATCTCCTGTGAAAATATTGAAAAACCAAATTCTCAAATATCAGTTTCCATCTTCATTTTCTATTAGCCGAAATGTTCAAGTATGTTCTCGATTTAGAATACGTCCATTTCGTTTCATGTTAAGATTGCTTAATGATTATAGAATAGGTTACTTGACTCAAGAAGAAATTGCCAAAATTGTTATCACAGAAGCTGAAAACGAAAGTGATCTTTGTTTTGAATCTATTGTCAATCGAATTCTTCAATTCCGTTGTTTTGGTGATGCCTGTCTTGTTTCAGATTTTATTTCAATCTATGCTCCTAGCCGTGGAACACCATCTGGCGAAACTAAATTTAACCATTTAAATGATATAGCTAATACATTAATAAACTGGATTGAATATACACAGCTTGCTAAACGTGATGAAAATAAGCAATTACGAATTATGGATGATAAAATCCAAGAAGTAGTAGATATTCTATCTACAGTACCTAAATTTATAGACCGACCTGAACAGCAGGAATTCTTTCAAAGAAAATATGGTCTCGATCCCAGTCATTCAAAAGATACTCGTAATCTTACTCAAACAAAGACAATTACTGCAAAGATTATTGCAGAGCAAAAAATTAAACAAGTGTTTGTTGGTGAATCATTAAAACGTCCAATAAGCAAAATTACTTCTTCATTAGTAGATGTCATTACAGAACAAACTGGATTTGACACTAAACTGGTTGAAGAAGTATTACTCAAACTATATCCACATGGTGCTATTGGTTCATTTATGACAGAGTATTTTGAAATGGCATTTAAAGGGCGTGATGAAGCTACCGAATTTGAAAAAGCTACTGTTGAAATATTTAGGGATGTTTTTGGATTTGAAGCACAACATGTTGGTCCAATTGGACTGACTCCTGACGTACTTATTCTTTCCCATTCAGATAGATACCTTGCAATATTTGATAATAAAGCTTATAACCGATATACTATCAGCAATGATCATAAGAATCGTATGATACATAATTACATTAAAAAGTATCAAGAAAAACAATATCCTCTAGCGTTCTTTTCTTATATTGCAGGTGGATTTGGTAAAAATTTTGATTCACAGTTGCAGGAAATCATTAGTGAAACTGGCATAGCTGGCAGTGGTATTAATGTTTCTAATATGATTAAACTTATTGAAAATCATACAACTACACAACTTTCCCATTTACAGATAAAAGAACTTTTTTCTGTAAACAGGCAGATATTACTTTCTGATTTATAAAAAAAATAAAGCTATAACAAAATTTATACTTTTTGCTATAGCTTTGTTTTTTATATTACCTATATTCCAGCCTCTAAATAATGTAATCCTTCTAAAAATGTACTCTTCAAAATATTAAATCTTATCATCCTATTTTTTTGTTTATGGATCCCCTCTGATGCCGCTAACTTATATTTATTAAGTATAATTCTATATGGTTCTTTCTCACCATTTTCATCATTTTTAAAAGCTACATACTCCTTAACAAATTCTTCAAAATTGTTTTTCATATCCTCTGTAATTTGTTGATTATTTCGTTTCAAATAGTCAATCACACTAAATATAGTATATAATTGAGACTTCTTTTGAATAAATGCCAAAGTTATATCGTTAGTTAACTTCTTTACCTCTTCAATCCACTCAAGTATTCTCTCTTTATCTATATCTCTATCTGGATAAACTTCTTTATAGTCATCATAGGCTTCATTTAACACTTTCTGTGTTGTTTGGTTTATTATACCTTGTCGTGCTAATAACAATAATGAAGCACAAAACTCAATATCTTTCATTCTTTTAATATCACCTACATTAAAAATATTATTTTCTGACCAAAATTCATTTTCAGATATTTCTATGGCTAATTCAGCAAATAATCCATTTGATGTACTATGTCGTTTTTCTTGTTCTCTTAAATTATAATCAGTTAAATTCAATCTATAAAATACCTTTTTTATTGTCTCTACACTATCAATATTGTCCAATTGTACTACTGGTATATCATACGCCCATATTTTTATTTTATCTGCATCATCTAATTCACTAAATTTCTTATTTACAAAACCTTCATTACCTTCAACATGCGTCAAGCTTGATTTTATTAACGAAAACCCATTCTCAATATATTCTACTATCGCATTAATTCTTTGTTGTCCATCAACAATATGTGTAATAGTCTTCCCTGTTGTAGCATCTGTCTCAGCATCCCATAAATACAATGAGGGTACTAGATATCCTAATAATATAGTTTCAATCAATCTAACTTTATCTATATCATTCCATATTTTTCTTCTTTGATATGAATTATCAATATATAATGTGCCATTTCCAAATTTATCATAAATATCTTTTACTTTTAATATATGAAAATTTTTAGAAATCATATTTATCCCTCACTCATTTTTTTCTTTAATTTTCCAATACCTCTAATATGATATGCCTCTAAGTCTTCCCACGAACGATATATTCTAAAATTTATCGGATGTTCAATTGACACTTGTTGTTGAAGCTCTATCTTTAATTCTCTCACCTTTTCATTCCATACTCTTCTTATTGAAGGTATTTCTTCTAACGCTTTTTTACATATAAAACCATTAAAAACACCTGATGAAATATCAGCATAGTAGCGTGTATATCTTGTACTTGTTTCATCCCTAGCTAAATCCCAGCATTCACTGAAATATTTATCTGATACTATTGCAATGTCAAGATCTGACTCATTTTCATCATCACTATCAAACTTCTTTAATAACTTAGTAGGTGAAAAGCTATACCCTGTCTTTGCACTACCTACAATTAAAATATTTTTCATGCACACCCCTAAATGATTTGCAATTATCCTATTCATAATATCCAATTTATCTAAAAAAGCATCATATTTCATCTGCTGATATCCGATAAAATACCAAACCTCTGTACTTAATAAATATTTTTTTACAATCTCATTTTCCTCCATATGCAGCAAATCATATCTAATTTCCTCTTCTGACATCTTTATCCCCTCTGATTATACAAATATTGCTTTAAAAAACAATTTAAATTACTTGCCAATAAATTTGCCATTTTAACTGGTACACCATTTCCTATAGCCTTGAATTTTGCAGTTAATGGTATATCTTCACTAATAATATAACTATCTGGCACACTCTGCAAACGTAGTGCTTCCCGTACAGATAAGCGTCGAGCATATATTGGATGAAGATGTACTTCATTATTTCCATAAGCAACAGTTGGACTAAATCTCCATCTATGCAAACGTTTAAAACTTTTTCGTCTATCATCACCTTCATCTATTAAAACAAACTTTTCTGATTTAGGACTAAAAAATTCATTACTATTAGGAAGATTATTTATACTCCCATCATCCAAAATATATGTTCCAACCATTAGTTCTTCCGGAATCTCTGTAGGCTTAGGTGCATTTTCTCCAAATTTATTTACGGTTGGCCATGAATAATTATCTTTTGCATTTTTATATTTTTCATAACATGGCCAATAAAACCATCCTCTATCCTCTCTATATTCCTTCTTAAATATGGCAGAGAATATTTTTCTCTTAACCCCAATAATAAAAATACGCTCTCTATCTTGGGGCACACCTAATTCCAGTGCATTTAACACCTTAAAATCTACTGCATAACCATTATCCTCAAGCTTTTCAACCATAGAATCAAAAAAAACTCTATGCTTTTGAGTCTTTATCAAACCTTTTACATTTTCTACTACAAAGAAATCTGGCTTTGTCTTACAAATTAACTCGATAAACACTTCTGTCAAGCGTCCTTTATCCCCCTGATGCCCTTTATTTTTCCCTCCTACAGAAAAGTCTGGGCAAGGTGGTCCCCCTATTATTCCCCAAAACTTATCTTTTTTTCTTTTAATCACAATTTCTTTTATTTTCTCTGCTGTTAATGTTTCTATTGAATCATGACAATCTATTTGTACATCTTTTTTCAGACACGAACTCATTCCAGATTCATAAATCTTTGAAATTTGTTCTGAAATTTCATTTGTAAAAATAATGTCATACTCGGAAAGATAAAATCCTAAGTCTAAAAAACCTGCACCAGAAAAAAAAGAACATATTGGTATTCTTTCCATAAAAATAGCTCCAACTTTCTTTGTCCATCTATATACTTTTAGTATAATAATACCATATTTTTTTTATTAATTATACACATCCTATACTTTCCTGAAGCCATACTCTTTTTCCAAAACCTTTTAATATAATAAAAAACCGCCCTTATTTATGGTAAGGTTCATTATTATTAATTCTAAACCCCCTATAAATCTGTTCTAATAACATCACCCTAAAAAGTTGATGAGGAAATGTCATTTTTGAGAAGCATAATTTATAATTTGCCCTTTGTCTAACTGCGTCTGATAAGCCTAGTGATCCTCCTATGACAAAGGTGAGGTGGCTATTGCCTCTGACACCACAGTCTGACATGAAGGTGGCAAGTTCCTCTGATGAGAGCATTTTGCCTTGTAAGTCTAAGGCAATCACATAGGCACTATCGCTGATCTTGGCTAGAATTTTGTCGCCTTCTTTTTCCCTGATTTGCAACTCTTCTTTTTCTGAAGCGTTATCTGGTGTCTTTTCGTCTGCTAGTTCAACGATACTTAGTTTGCAGTAGCGGCTTAGACGTTTGCTATATTCATCAATGGCTTGTACTAAATATTTTTCTTTTAATTTTCCTACGCATATGATTTCAATTTTCATGTATGATTCCTACTTATCGTTTGTTTTTATGCTTATTATACTAGCTTTTTTAGCACTTGACTGCTATTTTTTGTGTAGACTCACTATTTAATGATTTGCGCCCATTTTTTCTTGTTCTTGATGCTTCGTTTTTCTTGATCTAAAGCTGATTGTTGAAAATGCAAAAGCAAGGATAATAACCGCTATTAAGCCGCCCATGTAAACACTAAAAGTATAGTACACCCCTTCACATAATGGATAAATTACAAAATGGCTACTCAGCCAATAGGTTTCTTCACCTTTGTCAACTTTTTGTAACTGATTGATTTCTGTCTTAAATATGCCAAGCAGTCTGTTGGGTGTCTCAGAAAAACCCTCGGCGATTAACTTTTCTATATTTGAAAACATCGCTTTATTATGTTCGCTCCAATGCCATTCACCTTGCGAATCAGAAGAAGTTGATTGTCGCCCTATAAACAAATGATCTGATTCTCCACGGAAAGGCACCATTTTACTCGTGTCTACAGACGGTGTAAAGGTAAAAGTATCTACTAATTGACGATCTAGTATGTTTCTTGTATCGTTTTCATCATATGTTACGGCATATTGTTCTAGCTTTGTAGGTATAATTTCTCCATCTTGATAATACCCTTCAACGCTGAATGTGCCTTTATAATAGTTCTGATCCTCAAAGGCTCCTATAATCTTCTCTACTTGCTCTTGTGATAAGTAGCGTTCCAAATACAACGTACTATATACATTTACTATCTCTTCCTTGAACTGTTCAGTCAAATTCTCGTCTGCTTCTATACTTGAATCTGTTTTTAATGGCTCGTCTCTTGTAAAAGTTAAGCAAGTACCGCTTTTTGCAATCCATTTCCTTGCATCTTCATTATATACTGCTATATCTATCTTAGCCTTAGGAGAATTGCTGTCATCTAAAATTGCTGAATAGGCATTAATAACTCTGTTCATCCTTCCGCTATACCACATTTCAAGTTCCTGCTCATTTAAAACTTTGCTACTCAATTGATTAGTATATAATTGCTCCTGTGCACTCCCCTTCTTATCCCCTATGATTGTCTCTACATTTCCAAGGCACTCCTGTATAAATTGCTCTGTCTCATCCCTAAAGGTTTTTGCATTCCAAAAAGTAACAGCTATAGCTATTACTAAATATATTACCAAAATGATGCCAAAATTCCTAGTGAACACTTGCTTATAACTACTTACCTTTTCCCCTTTTTTCACGTAAATCTCCCCTTATTAATATTTTTCTTTGTCTTTGATATATGGACTCTGCATTATATCATTTCCCCATTTATTTTTCTTATTGTAACATATTTATTTAAATATATAGAATTTTTATTTTTTATTTACATCTATATCTTAACGTCTAGATATATATTTTAAACTAGAAAAATTTTAAATATCCGAGCTATTAAATAACAACTGACAAGCCTACTTATTCATTTATTTCATCAAAAATTCTGCACTACTGCCAAAATTTAAATTTGCACTATGGTAAAAATTTTAGTTGACAATGTAATAGGACATCCATATAATAGCTTTTATAAAGCAAGGGCGCTTTTACTCAAGCAACGAGTAAAAGCGCCTTTTTTATTTTTTAAATTTTTTTAAATCATAAGGGAGGACATTTCATGCAAGCAGCAGACATAGTATTTATCATTATT
>JAEXBC010000079.1 GCA_023457875.1 Bacillota bacterium
CTTGTTAGACGTCCCATTAATATAACTTTGTTCATACTCCTACCCCTTCCTTCAGAAAATGATTATTTATCTTCAAGAGATACGATTAAATAACGAAGAACTGGTTCCATAATACGAATTCTGCTTTCGATTTCTGCTGGAGCAGAAGTTTCAGCATTGAATTGGATAAAGTAATAGAAACCTTCTTTTTGCTTGTCAATTTCATAAGCAAGTTTTCTTTTACCCCAATCGTCAACGTTTGTGATTTCACCACCAAAACGTACGATAAGTTCTTTCACTTTTTCAAGTGTAGCAACTTTTTCTTCTTCGCTTAATGTTGAGAATAACACAATTGATAATTCATAATTTCTCATTATTGCACCTCCTTTTGGACTTTGGCCCCATGTCATAATGCATAGAGCAAGGATTATACTACAGTTAACTATGATATCACATAATAAGAAATAGTACAAGCTTTTTGTTTATAAAATCAGATTTTTTGCCTCTAAAATTATAATCATTCTGATAGACTGCTTCACTTTTTATCTATGCTTCAATATGTCTGATTAACTTTTTAACGCTTTTTTGAAATTTTTCTCGGGGAATCATAATTAAATGACTACACCCTAGGCAGCGCAATTTGAAGTCCACACCCGTTCTAAGAATTTCCCATTCATTAGTTCCACATGGATGTGGCTTCTTCATTTGCACTACGTCACCAACCACATAGTTCATTTTACACCCTCCTTTGATTTCTTCCCATTTTTTATATTAAATATACAGCCTCTTAACTTTTTATTTGCCTTTAAATCATTATACCATATTCATTCCTTATGGCATAAAACATTATATCAACATTTATAGCTTAAATTCAAACCACAAGAGATGAGTATGCATACAAAAAGGGGCTATTTTATAGCCCCAGCTTGCGCAGTTTTTATTCCCATTTGAAAAATCGTACTGAAATAATCGTACAAATTACACAAAGCAATATCATAACCATGACTGAAACTAAAATGTTCTCTACAGGAAGTCCCAGTGTAGCACCTTTAAGAACCTTTATTCCCTGTGTCAATGGCAGAATATCACTTGCCTTCTGCATCATTTCTGGCATTACTTCATAAGGAAGGGTTGCCCCAGAAAGCAGTAGCATCGGAAAATAAAGCAAACTACTTATCAGTTCAGCAGTTTTAATGTTCGGTGATATACTTGCGGCAAGCATTCCTAAACTAAAAACTGAAATGAGTACAAGAAAATAGGCAAGGATAAATTCACCCATATTTCCTCTTAGTCTAAAGCCAAAAAACACTGCACTAACCACATAGACGCTTATAAGAGATAAAACTGAAACCACAAAATTGACTGCAAGCTGAACAGTTAGTAAAAGTGATGGGCTAATAGGCGTTACCTTAAATCTTTTGAGAATTTTTCTGTGGCGGTAATCTGACAGTGTAAGTGGAACACCCATTAGACCCGTAGCAGCAATTCCTATTGAGATGATTGCCCCAAAGGACTGCTCAAACATCGTATAGGAGGCGCCCTCAAAGGCAGGTTTAGCCCCCATAACAAGCCCTAGTATAATTGCTAGTGCCGTAGAAAATCCCACTCCAAAAAACAATGTATTCATATCACGAATCGTAAGCCTCATTTCAGATACAAAAAGCGTTTTATAGGTTTTCATCTTCAACTTCCTCCCCTGAATAAAAAAGATATGCTTCTTCAAGATTTTCACAGGACGCACTTTGTATCACCTCAGTAACCGTCCCCTCTGCAACTGTTTTTCCTTTTTTAAGGATGTGAATTCTATCACAGAGTGTTTCAACCTCATCCATATAATGGGATGTCAGAACGATTGTAAGGCCATCGCTTTTAAGCATTTTTAAGTATTTCCAAACATCGCGACGGGCTTTTGCATCAAGTCCCGTTGTAAGTTCATCAAGAAAAACCAGTTCAGGTCTTGGTATGAGGGCAAGCAAGACGGAAAGTCTCTGCCTTTCACCTCCAGATAGCTCGTAAACACCTCGTTTTTCTTTTCCAGTAAGACCAAAGGTAGCAATCAGTGCTCTCCAGTCAGCCGGGCTTTTATAAAGTGAAGCCGTCACCTTACATATTTCTTCCACTTTAATTTTGGTTTGATAATTTGTTTCTTGAAATTGAACCCCTACCTTTTCAAAAAGCTGTTTTCTTTCCTTAACAGGATCCATTCCCAAAACCCTTATTTCTCCACTATCAGGCGTCTTAACACCTAAAATGCACTCAATACTGGTGCTTTTTCCAGCCCCGTTATGTCCTAAAAGACCAAAAAATTCACCTTTTTTAACCTCCAAACAAAGATCATCCACCGCCTTAAAATTGGTGTAGGACTTATGTAATCCCTTTACAGTCAAAGCTTTTTCCATTTTGTTGCCTCCCTTTCTTATCCATTTGACTTGTGAAGCAACTTAATAATAACTGATAGCAAAATTTACTTCTTGACTTTAATTGCAAAAAAAAGACTGTTGCCTAAGGACAAATACAACCATATGTTGTATATCCATTCCTTATTGCAACAGCCTAGGTATCATATCAACTTTTTGACTGGTCTTGCTTCAATATATCCTCTCCACCCCTGTGGCTCAAGCTGAAATCTTGGTGAGTCGTTATCTGCCCATTCATATCCATAGGTACTTGGGTTATATTGCTCCATTGCTTTTTGAATATCGTCAATGGCATCATAAAATGAATCATCGCTGTCGTCAAAAGTAGGTCCCTGAAAAACCATCATGCTACATGGTTCTAAGTCAATGATATCAAATCCTTTAGGAATTTCACCGTTGTAATCATCAGGTACTTCAACCCCTTGAACATATTTTGATGTACCCGGAGCAATGAGCTTATCAGGAAGCCATATGCCAATAGGCTCATAAAGTGATTCTTTAATGCTACACAAAATCCCCCAAATGTCACAGCCAACTTCCTCACAATACTTAAAATATTCTTTAGCTGTTTCTCCTCTTCTTAGGATCAGCTTTCTTTTAGGACGTTCAATAATCTGAACAAATACTGTATTGGTCTCTAATTTCTTTTTCACAATGCGTTCTCCTCTCTGATAATAATGATAATGGGATAAAACAGGTGTAGGCATGAACAGCTTTATAGGAGGTGGATTTTTGCTATAACGGTACGGCGTTATACCAAATTCTTTGGAAAATGCTCTCGTAAAGCCCTCGTGGCTATCAAACATAAAATCCAGTGCTGTGTCCATTACCTTCACCTTTTTATCACGAAGCATTAGTGCAGCTTTGGATAATCTAAGCAGGCGAATATACTCAAAAGGTGTTTTCCCCATTAGCTCACTAAAAATTTTAATACAATAAAAGGGTGAATAACCACATACGCGCGCAAGATCCGAAAGCGTTATTGAATTCATAATATTGCTCTCAATATAATCCTGCATTTTCTGCACAGCATAAACTTTTTCAGGCTCCATGCTATACCTCCATCTCTTAATCATATTGTACAAAAAGATAAACTTCTTGACCTAAATTGCTATACCATAAACTAAGAACAGTATACAGCATATCAGCCTTAATATAAAAGCGATATATGGCTTTTATATTAAGGCTATTAAACTTTAACTACATAGAACCTACCCATACATTTCCATCACGGATGTAGTAACAGGTTTCATTGTTACCTAATATCTTTTCATCCTGCATTTTATATGCTTTCTTCTTAATATAATTTATATATTCTGGTTCTTCTACATAATCACTACTAAAAACAACATATTGATCTTTATATAACACCCACTCAAACTCTGTCAAATCTGTGCCATCAATTCTAAACTTTTCATACGGAAATTTTCTGTTATCGTCATCCTTCTCAAATAAGTTTGAATAGTAATCGATATGATCACCTATAGCTGTTACTACCTGTGAATAAACAAAATCAGGTTCATAAAGCCATATCTTCAGATAGTAAGGTTCGCCTAATTCCTTCAGCTTCTTGTCCTAGCTTCTATAAATATCAATCATACTTCGCAAAATTAACCGATTATACCAATTAGGCGGATTTTTATGTCCACTCTCGAACTTGTTAATAGCGTACAGATTATAAAATGGAGAAATCCAAAGCTTCACATACTCCGTGCCATACTTTCGAAGCCTATCTATATCCAAGTCAATATATTGATTTTTCCACTTTTCTATTCGCTTTACTTTTCTTCGTAATCCCCGAACTTTCTTTTTTATTGACTTCAATCCCATTTTTATAAATGCTCCTTATTCTTTATGAATGTTATCAATTTGTTCCCTATCATAGCTTCTTTGGCGCACTTATCTTACCAGTGTCCTTTGCCGTATTTCAAACTGTTCAATTTCAAATTGAACTCTTTCTAAATCTTCTGGTGTGTCAATCTCATCGATATAGTGATTTTCATAGGACATTGCTCTAATACTTAAGTCTTTTAGCACAACATTTAAAGCCTCTTCTGCATATACATGACGATTACCATTCTCAACAAATCTTTTCACTTCCTCAAGCCATACCTTAATATCTTGCTTGCTAAGCTTATATAACGGTTGAAAAGCATAACAGTCCTCATCAAATAGGTTCACTGAAACCTCACGTAAAAAATCGTTTTCCAATCTGCACTTAAAATCTTTCGTTGGTTGTACCAACTTTTTATTTACAAGACACAGTGACAATTCGCTACTATTCAGCATTTTCTCGATTAAGCCCTTATCAAAAACTAAATCGCCATGCAGAGATAATAGATCTCCCTCAAGGTATTTTGCTGACAAATACATGGAATAAATATAATTCGTAGCATCATAATCGGTGTTGTTTACAAAGGTAAAGTGAAGTTGCGGAAATTTCTTCGCCGTCAGCCTGAGTGCATTTTCATTTTTACCTGTTGTAACGATTATTTCCCTGATACCGCATTCACTAAGAATTCTGAGTTGGCGTTCAAAAATAGTCTCTTTGCCGGAAAGCTTCACTAAACATTTCGGCTGATTTTGGGTGATCCTACCCATTCTTTTTCCACTGCCTGAGTTATAGATAATTGCTTTCATTTTTTCAGCCTTTCCATAATCATATGCTTATTTTCAATGGGGGTAATCGTTGGCCTGCCCAAATCTTTTCTCGAGCCTTGCTTTGTATAAACAATCATTGCTGCCATGCCATGGCTTTTTAGAAAGTGCATACCAGATATGAGCTGCTCTTCATTGAAAGCTTCACATATATTTATTATTCCAGCGCCGCGAAGAATATCAGGCATACTTATTTTGTATCCCACCGTGGGCTGTCCGCCAACTGATTCATGCGCACCGTTGTTAATAATAATATATTTGTAATTTCCTCCTGCATAATCTGCTGATACTGCTATTGCACCCATGTGCATAATAAACGAGCCATCGCCATCGATGCAGTAAATATTTTTATCTGTAAAAAGGCTCATTCCCAATGCAATTGAAGATGTATGCCCCATTGATCCCACAGTAAGAAAATCACCTGCGTGACTATGCTTATTTTTCTCTCTAATTTCAAAAAGTTCTCGGGATGCTTTGCCTGTGGAGGATATGATAATATCCTGATCAGTAAGATTTTGAGTAATGATTTCCAGTGCAGCTTCCCTTGTTAAATTAAATGTATCCGCTAGGTTTAGCGTTTTATATGGTGAGAAGGTGTTTTTTCGAACAATTAAGGCTATAGATTTACTGTTGTTTTTCATATAGTTTATACAGTAGTCAATTTGTTTCACATAACTTGTATCATCAAGTATCAATGCCTCAATACCTATCGTTTCAAGTAGCTTTAAAGTAATCATTCCTTGCTTTTTATGCTGCGGCTCATCCAATATATCCGGTTCACCTCTCCAGCCGATAACAAGTAACATGGGAATGCTATACACTTCTTGGTCAGCAAGAGACACTAATGGATTAAGGGCATTGCCAATTCCAGAATTCTGCATATAAACTATCGCAGGTTTACCCATCGAGAGATAATATCCCGAAGCAATGCCAACGGCATTTCCCTCATTGGCAGCAATGATATTGTGTTCTCGTGCTGTATGATCTTTCACATAGGCGCAGAAATCCTTTAGCAGCGAATCCGGTACGCCGACAAAAAAGTTAAGGCCATTTTCAATTAAATAATGATAGAAAGTCTCTATATTGATCACTATAAGTCACCCTCAATCAAATTCAAAATGCTTTTAACGGGCTCGCAGTAATTTTCATCAACGTACTTACTTCTGCCATCACGTAAAATAGTTTCTGCAGTTTTGCTCATCGCTTTATAGGCGCTTCTCATTAAATGGTTGGCATAAATGATAATATCCGCACCCCTTTGATGTAATTCTTTATCAGTAAAATGGTTGTATGCAGTAGGAATAAATACTAATGGAACCTCTGGAAATTCAGATTTAAAAAGGGAAGCAAAGTCAAAAACACCATAACCGTCTGCTTTTGCACTATGGATTACGATACCATCTGCGCCTGCCTCTATATATTTTTTTGCCCTTTCCATTGCATCTTGGGCTGTCTTTCCCACAATCAAGCTTTCAATTCGAGCAAAAATCATAAACTCATCCGTTATTTGCGCTTGCTTCCCTCTACGGATTTTTTCTGAAAATGCTATTACATCTTCAAGTTCATGAGGCCTATCTGTGCCATAGAGTGAATTCTTTTTTTCGCCCCTTTTATCCTCAATCACAACCGCTGATACACCTAACCTTTCAAGCGTTCTAACATAACGGCAAAAATGTGCCACTTGTCCCCCTGTATCTCCATCAAGAATAATCGGCTTGGTGGTTACTTCCATGATATCATTCACGGCATTTATCTTTTCGGACATATCCACTAGTTCAATATCTGGTTTGCCCTTAAAGGATGCATGACACAAACTGCTCATCCACATTGCATCAAACTCTATCATATTACCATCCTCATCTTGGATTATGGTATGCTCTGCGATCAGTCCACAAAGACCATTTGATGCCTCTAGAACTCTTAAAAAAGGCTTATCATTTATTAGACTTCTTAGACTACTGCGTCTGTATTCAGGGAGAGTTTTTATATTTGTCATATATCATCATTCCTATTCTTATAGAATAATAATCTTTTTGAAAGGGTAAAAATCGTATTTGCTCCTGTGTAGATGACCTTGTAAAATGGATAGCGCTGCATATATTCACTATACCCCATTGAAAACTTCCTCTCTAAATATCCCTCAAAAAATTGGTACTGACTTAGTAGCTTATCCAAATCCTTGATAGAATATTTATAATAGGGCTTATCCAGCTTCACTGCTCCTGTAAGCTGCACAACTTTCGCTGTAAAGGACATACAATTATGTGTCTTATAAACTTTAAAGCCATGCAAAAATGGCATGGTTATCATCGAAAACAGATTGAATAGGTATTGGTTGTCATTTTCGCATTGGCTGATAAAACCATTTACGTCGGCAAAATTTTTATTAGTTACAGGAATTTTAAACACCTTAATTTTTACGTGCTTATGTTTACCAAAAGCATAATAATCTCGATATTCATGCATAAATCCTGCATCAAGGGGAAGATAATGCTTCCTGCGTGAGAAGGTCACAAAGTCCTCTAAAGAGCCATCAATACTCACCGCTATATGGGTGTATTCATAGTGGGAAATTTCTCGTGCAATTTTGCCTAAACCTGTATGTGCTTTAATCAAAACAACATAAATATGTTTCATTGCTCCTCCTGCTTTTTAAGTCTTCGAAACAACTGAACAATTAAACGTATCATCTCATAGTATGTAGGTATTAGCCCTATAAAAATAATCATGTCTGCCATTTTTAAATCAAGACCAAATACGCAAAATATAGTTTTTGACTTGAAAATCATACTTAGTATCGCAACCGCAGCGTAGGTCAGATGAGCCTCTATTGGTCCCAGCCTTGGGAAAAGGAATTCATTAAAATAAATAATGTAATTCATTGCCGTCACATTAACAAGACCATATACCGGAATAGCAAAAGCCATAATTTCCAGATTGGCATAAGGTGATAGCCCCAAAGCTAACATTAAAAAAGTTGAAAAGAAAACATCGGTAATCAGATCAAAATAGGCACCTGATCTAGAAGACATATTTCGGCTCCTTGCTACATAGCCGTCTAAATCATCTGCAATAAGGTGAACGAATACGCCAATTAG
>JAEXBC010000080.1 GCA_023457875.1 Bacillota bacterium
TATATCACTCCGGCCATGAAACTAGATTTATGCGTGGATAAGTTATTCAGACATAAGTTAGCCCAAACACTGAATGCAATCATCACATTTACCAATCACAAGAGTATATTTGGACAAAAAACCATACGAATTTCAAACGGCATAGATTTTTCATCTATCTCCATGAAACAAAATCGCAACGATACAAGTCGCGAACTACATCTTATTGCGGTTGCCGAAATTCACTATTGGCATGGATTTGACCGATTGATTCATGGCTTGGGCAAGTACTATCAAGATATAACTAATAACTACAAAGTGTATTTTCATTTAGTAGGTGCCTTTAGCGGTCAGCGTGAAAAACAAGAAATAATGTCAGCTATACACTCCTACTCGTTAGAACCTTACGTCATATTACACGGAGCAATGCATGGGCACGAGCTTGATGAATTATTTGAAAAATGCGATTTTGC
Organism: Bacillota bacterium; assembly: GCA_023457875.1. Taxonomy (GTDB): domain Bacteria; phylum Bacillota; class Clostridia; order Lachnospirales; family Cellulosilyticaceae; genus Cellulosilyticum. The sequence continues at coordinate 453 of JAEXBC010000080.1, forward strand.
TATAGGCAGCCTGGCAAGACACAGAAGCAACATTACGCACATAAAGACATTAAAGAACAGAGAATATGCAGCACGTGGCATTCCTTTTATTTATTCGGAAATTGATGAAGATTTCGAATCAATGCCATACATATTAAAAGCACCCGCTGATGAAAGTGCTGTAGATATTGTGAGAATCATTAAGTTTGCTCAAAAAGAGTGGCAACCAAGTTTAATAAGAGATTCGATTATTGATTTATCTTGGACAATACAAATGAGAAAAATAGTATTGTCTTTTTTAAATAAAAACAATACTATTAAGAATGAGACTAGATGAAATGAAACAAAACAAATTATATAGCTGGTTTTTAATAAATATTGCAGCTAGCTTAATTTGCATAATTTATATGCATTACATTGTCTTATCTGATAAATCAGATTTGGTACCCTACAGCTATTTTGAAAATGTTTGCTTTGCGATTATTGATGTGTGCCTGTTTTATTTACCTTTCGTTTTTTTATCTAAAAAATATAAAGTAATTCTTTTCATACCCTTATTTTTAACAGAAATATATTGCATAGCAAACATTCTATATAGTCGATATTTTTTCACATATATTCCTATTGATTTATACACAGAAATAGGCAATTTAGACGGTCTGTCATCTAATATTCTAGAAGCTATAGAAATTAAAGATTCTATATTCATAATTGCAACTTTTATACCTGTATACATTTATATCAGAAATAAAAAAAGCATCAACAAAGCCAATTACTCAGCAATAAAAATAAATAAAACAATTAGCCTAATTGTAATATCACTTATTCTTATCATGCTAGCTCAAGCCCTTTACACATGGAGACTAGGTGGTTTAAAGAATAAATACATAAGACAATTTGACTATAGCCCTACTGAGAGTACTTTTAAATATGGTATATTTTTCAGTACCATTACACAAAGCCTACAAACTAATAAAGAAAAGTTCTCCCTTAATGAATTAGAAAAACTTGAAACCTACTTTTACGGCCCAACAAATGTGGTTACTAAGCCACAAAAAAACATCATTTTAATCATCGTAGAATCGTTACTTAGCTATGCTACTGAAATTAAAATCGATTCTCTTATGGTAACTCCCAATCTTGATAATTTAATAAAAGAGGAAGGGACATACTATAATACAAAAATGATTTCTCAGGAAACATTAGGGGAATCTAGTGACGGACAATTAATGTATTTAACAGGATTACTACCTAAAAAACAAGAGGTAACAATAATAAAATATTTCGATAACAAATTTATATCTACAGCAGAACTATTACAGAAAAGAAAGACAGATTTATCAACTCTTATGATTATACCGACTGGTACAAAAATGTGGAGACAAGATGGAATGTGCATTAACTACCATATTGAGAATTTGTATTCCAGAAAAGATTATAGCTCATCTAGCTATACAGAGCAGTGGCTTAACGATAAAGTCTTATTTCAGTTTGCAGAAAGTATTGTATCTAAAACAAAAGAACCGTTTTTTAAAATAATATTAACATCATCAACACATTCACCATATACTACAATACATGAGAAATGGAATATCAAGTTCCCCGAAAAGTTTTCTAATGAACTAAAGATATATCTAACCAATGTACACTATATGGATAAATATCTAGGTAAATATTTATCTTGGTTAAAAGAAAAGGGTATTTACAATAACTCAACAATCATAATTATGAGTGATCATAAAGCCCCAATGGATCGATTGAATACAAATGAAATTAAGAATGCATATCTCCCATTATACATTATAAATCCTCCTCAGGAAATTAAATACCCTACTGATAAAGAAATAATGCAAATTGATGTATTTCCTACTATCTTAGATTTAATGGGCATTAAAAGTAAATGGAGAGGGGTTGGAACAAGTTTGTTAACTTCCGATTCTATAAGAAATACTGAATATGAAAAATTCAGGAGGCAGAATATGCAGAAAATATCAGATATAATATTAAATAGCGATTATTTTAAAAATCATAATTATCAATGACTATCCTAGAAATCCTCTTCTATATCGCCCTATTTGTAGTATTCTACACCTACTTGGGCTATGGCATAGTGCTTTACCTACTGGTAAAAGTAAAAGAATTATTTGCCAAACCGAAGAAAAAAACGCTCCCGACCGACGAGCAGCTACCTGAGGTAACGCTCTTCATCACTGCTTACAACGAAGAGGCGGTGGTGGACGAAAAAATGCTAAACTCCTTGGCGCTGGATTATCCCGCTGTGAAGAAGAAAATTGTGTGGGTAACCGACGGCAGTG
>JAEXBC010000081.1 GCA_023457875.1 Bacillota bacterium
ATAAGGCAATATTCAGAGTATGGTGATGTGACTAGCAAAGCAAGGGAGATTATTAGGATATTAGATGAAGTAGAATCAGGGGCTAATACTCTCGAAACGAAGTATAAAAACATAGTTGAGGGCCTAAAAAATGTCATAAGCTCCGTAAAACAAGAAGAGAAACAAAGTAGTAGCGTGATTAATAGCAACAGAGTAAAATTAAGTAGTAGCAAAATGGACCAAGGCATATTTACTAGTGCTAGAATGAAAATAAATGAGCTTAAGCTTCAAAAAGAGGCTTTGATAGAAAAGCAAGAAGCAGAAAGCGAAGGATTATTTAGTAATTTGTTCAAGGAGATTTTTAGTGAATCAAATCTTGACAAGTTTGCGACGTTAAAAGAAAATGCTGCCGAGATGTATGAGAAACAAAGAGCTGAACAACTAGAAATCTTAAAACAAAGATTAGTGGAGGGAAAACAAAGATCGCTATCTTGGGAAGAAATAGCGTTCTATGAGAACTTACCAGATCTTTTAAAAGAGCAAGGAATAAGTTTAACGCCAGAAGCACAAAGAAACTTGTTAGTATGCTTACATATTAAAGGAAACATAGAAGAAGTTGATTTAAAAAGATTTGGCGTGAAAGAAGGAGACTTAGCTGAAATTTGTAAAGCTATCACGCTGAAATATGACCCTCATTATTATGAAAAAGTTGAAGCTGAAAAAAGGCGAATAAACAAGCATTATGGAGCAGCTTTGTAGACGAAATTAATCCAAAGATAGAAAGCTGGAATGGGAGGGTATTAGCGGGTCTAGAAGCAACAGTAGAAGTTGAGTTAGAAATAGTTGAGGGGGTTTATCAATTAGCGGTAGAACCAGCAGCAAGATTAGAATACTTATTTGTGTGCTGGAATGCTAAAAGTCTAGGGCTGATGTCACAGGAAGACTTTAATAAGGAGTTTGATAGCTATTGTGTATATGCAAACAATCTTACGAGTGGTTTAGGACAAGCTGCAATAAATGTATTTAATGCAGATGCAGAGCAAAATACTATATTAAAACCATTCTATTATACTGCTACGGACTTTCAAAAATATATTAAAGGCGATATGACTCAAGAAGAAATGAAAGATTATACAAAGAATGTAATCTATTCTTTCTTAACAGTAGAAGGAGGTTTGAAGACAGGAAAAGGTATTGTAAATAAGACCAATACCAAAATAAATGCGCAAGTGAATACAGTGACCAATACACTAGATGAAGCGGCAGAAGGTTTCAAGATAGTAGACGATGGAATAGAGAACGTAGTAGATGATATAAGTAAGAAGGCCGATGATGTAGTAATTGAGGGAGGAGTGGAGACTAGAGTATTTAGGAATGCACTTGAAACAGACGTTAATTTAATAAATAGTATTAAAAGCAAATATAATGCAGGAAAGACAAGAAATGCTGCAAGTGCAAAAGGGATGATTAATGGTGAGAATATTGATTTAGAATGTATCAGTGGCAAGTTTTCACATGAAAAATACACTAATAAGGGGAATTTCGAGCCACCCCAACCAGAGGATTATCACTATAATGGACCGATACCTGAATTTACAAATCATACAGAACAAAAAATAGTGGAATACTTATGGACACAGTATAAAGATAGTCCAAATGTATGTGGAGAAATTGAAATTATTTCAGAGAGGATATTCTGTGACAACTGCAAAGTATTAGTTGATTTGTTTGAAAAAGAGTTTCCTAATATTAAGGTAACTCGAGTAGAGGTAGTAAAATAAAGTGGAGGTTAGAGATGAAATATATTAATGATTTAGTAAAAAGACTAGAAGAAAAAGGAATAAGTATGGTGAAATGTACGGAAGATGATTTGAAGATGTTAAATCAAGTAGTTAAAAAGGGAAAATTACCTGAGGCATACATCGAGTTCTTAAAAGTAATGGGTAATGGAACAAAGGGGCAATTTATGGGGGGAGATTCCTGTTTTATAAATGAGATTAAAGATTTGCGTGAGGGAGCAATTGAATTATTGGAAGAAAATGATTCTAAGAATATAATAACAGATGATGATTTTATATTCTGGATGAGCCAAGGCTGTATGTTTTGTTTTTTTAAGACCAATGAGGGGGATAATCCACCTATATATTTTTATAATGAGAGTGGGGAAAATGATAAGTTCATTAAAATTTCAAATTCATTTACAGATTTTTTGATTGCTAGATTAGAGATGAGAATAGATTTATTTAATGAAGTTTAATGTGGAAAATAAGAAATAGATCTATAAATTTAGCATTGAACTGTTACCTTAGGTATAACTCTACCATGCAGTATAAAATTGATGGTGGCTCAGAAAAGCTATTATTAAAAGCAGAAAGCACTTCACAAGAACTAGAAAAGTTTTTAGTTATACAAGAGTCAGATTATGAAACAAACTATGAATCAGAACGTTTAGAATATAGTAGCGTGCCAGGATACGATGATAAAACAGATATACGCTTTAAACAAATCTTGGAGGGCTATAGTGAATCAAATACAGCGGACAGCAAAGATAATTACAAGTATAAGGAGTATATCAAAGAGGGAGATATTTACCTTATAAAGGAAGCAACCATTGTTACGATTTATATCAATCCAGAAAACCATAAGCTTTATACTTGGGGTGGAATGAAAAACGGACAATATCATATGACCGCATGGGCAGAAGATATCAATGTCTCAGGCATTACACGTGTCTCAAACATGATATTAAAAGGCATTAATGTTGCGCCCCTCTCAGCATGACTTCTTACTGACCTGATTGCATGTCGCCAGATTAACCGATATACTGTCACTAAAGAACAAAAGAAAGGATCCTGGAATCCCCTTCTTTGGCCAGACGTCGTA
>JAEXBC010000082.1 GCA_023457875.1 Bacillota bacterium
CATTAAAATCTTTGCTTATCCCGATGTTTTTTTCAATGATTTCGGGTGTAATTCGGTTTGATCCGGCTGGTTTTGTTATCGCTAACTTATCCAGTTCGTTCGCAACTTTACTCAAATCAGTTCCCAGAAAGTCGGTAAGCATAACCATTGCCTTTTCCTCAATTTGCAGGTCTTTTGATTTCGCATACTTCGCGATCCAGGCACTCATTTCATAATCACGTAGTTTTTTAGACTCAAATAGCACACCTGTCTTTTTCAACTCATTGACCCATTTCTTTCTACCATCGACAGTTCCGTATTTATAACAAATAACCAGGATTGTAGCAGGAGCGTAATGCTGAATATAGAACTGCAATTTATCAATATCTTTGATATGCTGGGCTTCTTTTACGATTAATACCTGATAAGGCGACATCATTGGAAACCTTTTGGCGGTATTGATAACAGTAGTGATATCAACATCCTTACCATAAAGAACAGATAAATCAAATTCACGCTGACTTTCATCTAATATTTCATATTGAATATAATCTGAAATCAGGTCAATATAATAAGGTTCTTCTCCCATTAGAAAGTAAATGGGAGCATATTTTTTTTGCTTTAAGCTCTGCAGAATTTGTTCGTGCATTTTTTATGAATTAACTATTCAAATCTGAGGTGTTTAATCGTCTTACTGTTATTGATAAGCGAACTTAACGCTTTTACACCGATGCGAATATGCTCATCCACATAGTTTTGTGTGACTTTGGAATCACTTTCAGAAGTTTTAATACCTCGCTCCTGAAGTGGCATGTCGGAAACCAGCAACAAGGCTCCCGTCGGAATGCTATTATGAAAACCAACTGTAAATAAAGTTGCCGTTTCCATATCAATAGCCATAGCACGTGTACTTTTCAGGTATGTTTTGAAGCTTTCATCCCATTCCCAAACACGCCTGTTAGTAGTGTAAACGGTTCCGGTCCAATAATCTTTATCGAAATCACGGATATTTGATGACACGGCACGTTGCAGGTTAAATGCAGGAAGTGCCGGTATTTCAGGTGGAAAGTAATCGTTTGAAGTACCCTCGCCTCTGATGGCAGCACTGGGCAGAATATAGTCACCATTCCGGTTCTTATCTCTCAATCCACCACATTTCCCCAGAAAAAGAACAGCTTTAGGCTGAATCGCAGACAACACATCCATAATCAGCGCTGCATTCGGACTTCCCATCCCAAAATTGATGATGGTAATTCCATTCGCGGATGCATTAATCATATTTCCATCCCGTCCCAATACCGGAACATTAAACCATTCAGCAAATTTTTCCACATAATTATTGAAGTTCGTCAACAATATATATTCTGTAAAATCTTCTAACTTTCTTTTGGTATATCTGGGTAGCCAATTTTCAACAATTTCCTGTTTAGTTTTCATATCTCATTAATTTGTTAGATGGTTTTTGTATTTTCGCATCTTTAATAGTTACAAAAATAATAAAAATGTGGCAACTTAATCTGCCTTCATACAAATTCAACACAAAAAAAGCAGGCGATAACCTACTTATTTTTGATTCATTGCGGAAAAAATTTGTTAAACTTACTCCTGAAGAATGGGTCAGACAAAATTTCATACAGTTTTTGATTCAGGAAAAAAACTTTCCTGCGGCATTAATAGCTATTGAAACGCAGATTTTGATAAATGGCATGAAAAAAAGATGTGATGCCATTGTGTACAACAACTATATGACCCCTTACATCATTATTGAATTTAAATCGCCTTCCATTCCCATCACACAAGAGGTATTTGACCAGGTTGCCGTTTATAATTTCAAATTAAATGTTAACTACTTTATATTGAGCAATGGTTATCAGCATTTCTTTTGCAAGAAAAATTGTGACACAACCGGCTATGAAATTGACAATGACATACCAAATTTTAGATCTTTATTGTCTTAAATATCATTTTACAACACACCCCCTTAATATTTGTGTTTTTTAACATAATTATATCATCCTGAATATTTGGCATTTGCGCGTTTTATATGTTATAAAACATATTTTTATTACTTGTTTTGTTGCATATATGTTTTATAACATGTATTTTTGCATTGTCAAATTGAATAAATCAATAAGGCGATATTGACAAACAGAAAAATCCAACACAATTATTGGATAGTTTTATTAAAAAGTTTAGTTAACAAAAAGGTATTATTAAAATTTTGGGTTATGAAAAAGATTTTAGCAGTTATATTGGTTGCTTTTGCTAGTGCTACAGCAGCCTACTCAATGGAATTGAAAGACTACAATGTGCTTTATAAAATGAATGAAAATTCAACATTTAAGGCACTGGTTCGTTATCTCAACGCTGGCGATGAACAAGCAGATCAGTTAAAATATATATTTAATTTAACTGAAAGAAAATTGAATTATGCAAACAAAAAAGAAAGTACAATTGATGCAGAAAGAGCATTGTATTTCAATCTTGGAAATGTAAAGTACATACTTTCAGAAGATCAGTACAGAAAGTATTTGATTATTTTAAATGTATCAAGATTCAGCAATGATGAGCAATACATCGCTGAAAACAATTAATGTGGAAATATCAGCCTGAAGGATTTATTCAAAAGGGTATCCGACCGGATACCCTTTCTTATTTTTGTAAATACTGAAATCCTATTATATCCCTTTATATTTCCAGGGCACCAATTATTTCGTTTACACTACTAAAATTATGTTGCAACAAATACGTCTCAATCCCCTCCAGTATTTTAACGGAGACAGTCGGGTCGATAAAATTAGCCGTACCAATCTGTACAGCTGACGCTCCGGCCAACAGAAACTCGATTGCGTCACGGGCATTCATAATTCCACCCATACCCACAACCGGAATTTTAACCGATTTTGCAACCTGCCAAACCATGCAAAGGGCAACAGGTTTAACAGCCGGACCAGAAAGTCCACCCGTAACAGTTGAAAGGATAGGTTTACGCTTATCAGCATCAATCGCCATGCCGAGCAATGTATTAATCAGTGAAACCGAATCGGCACCTTCAGCCTCGACTGCTTTTGCAATTTCCGAGATAGAGGTAACGTTTGGCGACAACTTCACCATTAATTCTTTTGAATATACTTTTCTAACCGCTTTTACCACTTGTGCAGCAGACAGACAGGAAGTCCCGAAAGCCATACCACCTTCCTTCACATTCGGACAGGAGATATTAAGTTCAATGCCGGGAATTTTGTTCAGTTCATTGATTTTTGCAGCTGTTTCAATG
>JAEXBC010000083.1 GCA_023457875.1 Bacillota bacterium
ACCAGAGTTCATGCGGAATATGGGCACCTTGCCTCTCCTATAGTAATGGCACGTATTATTTGATTTATACAGATGTGAAATCATTTATTGGGATGTTTAAAGATACACATAACTATCTCGTGACAGCGACAGATATTATGGGACCGTGGTCAGACCCTATTTACTTAAATTCAAGTGGCTTTGATCCTTCTCTATTTCATGACATAGATGGAAAAAAATATTTTTTAAATATGCAAATGGATTATCGATGCTGGCATAGCAAATTTAACGGTATTTTGTTACAGGAATACTCTGAAGAAAAGAAAGCATTAGTAGGCGAACCTAAATGTATTTTTAAAGGCACGCCATTAGGATATACAGAAGGACCCCATTTGTATCGACATGATGGCTATTATTATCTGATGTGCGCAGAGGGTGGAACAGGATACGCTCATGCAGTAACCGTGGCAAGAAGCCGCAACATAGAAGGCCCATATGAAGTGGATCCAATGAATCCGATTTTAACGTCATATCATACACCTGATCATCCCATTCAAAAAGCTGGTCATGCAAGTATTGTAGAGGGACATAATGGAAAGTGGTATATGGCTCATTTGTGCGGAAGACCTGTTGGAGAAAACCGTAGGTGTATCTTAGGTCGTGAAACGGCACTACAAGAGGTTGTTTTTAAGGATGGATGGCTGCGTCTTGCAAATGGCGGCAATGCACCAAGTGAAACAGTGGAAATCGAGGGTGTTAGTGTAGATGCTAAGGTGGAAAAGAAATACTTAAAGGAAGATTTTGAAAAGGATAAGTGGAGTATTCATTTGCAGAGCTTAAGACTTCCTTTAGGACAAAGGGCTTCCTTATCAGAAAGACCTGGTTATTTACGCTTGTATGGTGGTGAATCCTTTTCCTCTTGCCATCACCAGTCACTTTTGGCACATAGACAGCAAAGCTTTTACTGTGAGGTAACTACAAAGGTAGATTTTAGGCCAAAGAATTTTCAGACCATGGCAGGATTAGTTTATTATTACGATGCCTTAAGCTACTATTACCTCTATATCACGGAGGACGAGGTATTTGGAAAGGTACTCAGTATCATTTGCAATGTACTGGGTAAAGGCTCACAACCAATTGGCGTGGGAATTCCATTACCTAAGGACAAAGAGGTTTACTTAAGATTAACCACTGAGAAGGAAAAAGCATACTTCTCCTATTCTCTTGATAACCAGGAGTATATCAAAGTGGGGCCGGAACTTGATGCAACGGTGCTATCCGATGATTATTATGAGCCTACGGGACATATTCTTTTTACTGGAGCATTTATTGGTATCTGTGCTCAGGATTTATCTAGTAGAACAGCCTACGCAGATTTTGATTATTTTGAATATAAAGAGCTGTAATAAGAATGACTTGAAGAAGCAGACAATGAAATATGAATATCAAATAACTACATCTCAGTAAGTCGTAAGCGGCAATTGATGGTGTAAGAAGGAGGAAGCATATGAGTTACAGTAAAGCATTAATTAATGAATTAAGTCAAAAAGCCAATCAATTAAGAAAGGATGTTGTCATCAGTATAGGAGTGGGAGTTGCAGGGCATATCGGAGGCTCTAACTCTGCTGCGGATATTGTTGCAGCCCTTTATTTCCATAAAATGAAGCATGATCCAAAAAATCCTAAAATGCCAGATAGAGATCGCTTTTTGCTAAGTAAAGGCCATGTTGCTATTCTTCAATATGCGGCTTTAGCCGAAGCTGGATATTTTCCAGTAGAGGATCTAAAAAATACAAAGGAAATAGGCTTTTATCTACAAGGACATCCAGATGTATTAAAGACACCAGGTATTGAGGCAGGTACAGGATCTTTAGGACAGGGATTATCCATAGGATTAGGTATGGCATTAGGTATGAAGCTGGATCAGATTGACAGAAAAGTGTATGTGCTAGTTGGTGATGGTGAAATTGCTGAAGGTCAGATTTGGGAAGCTGCAATGGCAGCTAGCTCCTTCAAAGCAGATAATCTTGTAGCTATTGTAGATTGTAATAGACTACAGGCAAATGGACCAATCGTTGAGCGGTTCAACAGTAATCCACTCATTCCAAAATGGGTAAGCTTCGGCTGGAATGTCATTGAAATTGATGGACACAATATGGAGGCAATACTTACCGCATTAGATGAAGCAGATACGGTTAAAGACAAGCCTACCGTTATTATAGCCCACACCATTAAAGGAAAAGGTGTAAGCTTTGCAGAAAACGTAGTGGGATACCATAATGGTATGTTAACTGAGGAAACCTATGCGCAAGCAATCAAAGAATTAGTTTAGTGAGGGGGACAAGAAAATGACATATATTAATCAAAGAGTTGCTTATGGCAATACATTAGTGGAATTGGGAAAAGAGGATAAGAGAATTGTTGTGCTTGATGCTGACCTTGGTGGTTCAACCATGGGTAAGCTATTTGAAGCGGCCTACCCAGAAAGACATTTTGAAATGGGTATTGCAGAAGCCAATATGACCTCTGTTG
>JAEXBC010000084.1 GCA_023457875.1 Bacillota bacterium
CACATATACCCTCCTTTTGATTATATGAGTTAGTATAAGTGTTTTTAGGAAATTCATTCGTCTACTTATTAAAAAACACTAAAAAAGACGCCCCGTCGGACGTCTCTTTTAAGCATTGCACTGATTAATTGGATAAACATTGTTTGACAATGCTGCTCACTTTTGAGTTATCGGCTCTGCCACTCACCTTAGGTTTTATAGCAGCCATAACTTTTCCCATATCTTTCATAGACGTTGCTCCAACTGAATCAACAGTTTGTTGAATCAGTGAAATAAGCTCTTCGTCACTTAATTGTTTAGGCAAGTATCCTTGTAAAACAGTCATCTCCGCCTGAGCTTCAGCTACCAAATCTGGGCGATTTCCTTTTTCAAAATCAGCGAGCGCATCTTTTCTTTTTTTGATTTCTTGAACAATAATATCAAGAATCTGTTCTTCACTAACATCCTTCAAGGTATCCTTCTCTTTTTGGAGAATGGCACCACGAACGCATTGGATGGTGTTTTTGCGAAGCACATCTTTTTCCTTCATTGCTTCCTTCATATCAGAAAGTAGCTTTTCTTTCAAAGACATCTTCATCATCCTTTGTAAAAAATAGCATCTTATTCATATAGTAAACAACAAATGATTAATATTGTTTATTTTTTTTACGTGCTGCTTCTGATTTCTTTTTGCGTTTTACACTTGGTTTTTCATAGTGTTCTCTTTTACGGATTTCTTGCATGATACCTGCTTTTGCACAGTTTCTTTTAAATCTACGAAGAGCGCTATCTAATGATTCATTTTCGCGAACAGTAACCTCTGACATTTCTTTCCCTCCCCCCGGTGCAATGTTGTGCTTTATGCATTTGTACGGAGAAAAGATTAAAGCACTACGTTAAATTATAAAGTAAAATAATTAATACGTCAAGTATTCCAAGTACATTTATCAACTTTTATACACACAGTTTTACAAAAATTTAAACTTGACCTTTAATCGTACACATTGCTTCTTTTAGTGCATCAGGTAATTTTGAGATGTCTTTTCCACCTGCTTGCGCCATGTTTGGCCTTCCGCCACCTTTACCACCTAAAAGCGCCGCAACTTGACCGATAATCTTGCCACAGTGAATACCTTTATCTACTGCACTTGGAGTAGCCATTGCAACAAGGTTAACCTTATCGTTTTGAATAGAAGCTAAAAGAACCATGCCATCTTGGAGCTTATCTTTTAATGAATCACCTATATTTTTAAGACCATCCATATCTAAACCATCAATCTGGCTAACCAGTACTTTTATACCGTTGATCTCTTCTGCCTTTTCAATGAGTGAGCTTGCTTTGCTATTTGCCATTTCGGCTTTAAGCTGCTCACATTCTCTTTCAAGATTTTTATACTCAGTAGAAAGATTCTCCACTTTTTTAACAACGTCACTTTTTTTAGCTTTTACAAGGGTAGCTACTTCATCAAGGGTGTTTTCCATGCTTTGGTAATATGCAATAGCACCTCTACCAGTAACTGCTTCAATACGTCTTACGCCAGCAGCTACACCTGCTTCAGACATAATCTTAAAGGTACCAATTGCTGCAGTATTTTTTAGGTGAGTTCCACCACATAATTCAATAGAATAATCCCCAATATTGACAACGCGAACGCTCTTTCCATACTTTTCGCCAAACAATGCCATCGCACCTAATTTTCTAGCTTCATCAATAGGCATCTCTTTCACTTCAATAACTAAGCCTTCAAGGATTTTTTCATTGACTAAGGCTTCAACCTTTTCTAGTTGCTGCTTAGTAAGTGGCTCAAAGTGAGTGAAGTCGAAACGAAGGCGATCCTTATTAACATTTGAACCAGCCTGCTCAATATGAGGGCCTACTACTTCTCGTAGCGCTTTTTGCAAAAGGTGAGTTGCACTATGATTACGTGAAGTATCCATACGGGTAGCAGTTTCTACAGTAAAGGTTGCTGCTTGACCTTTTTTAATTGAACCTTCTATCACTTTAGCGTGGTGGGCAAATTTGCCGCCAATCACCTTAGTGGTCTCTAAAACTTGGGCTTTACCAGTAGCAGTAGTAATCATACCATTGTCTCCAGCCTGACCACCGCTTTCTGCATAGAAAGGCGTTTGGCTTACCACAACATAAATGGATTCACCGCAAGCTGCAGCATCTAGAAGCACTTCATCATTTGCCAATATCTCCAATGTTCCTTGTGTTTCTAAATGGTCATAACCCACAAAGGTAGTCTTCATTGAAGGGTCCATTTGATTAAAAACAGTTTCATCTGCTCCCATATATTTTGAACCACCTCGTGCATCTCTTGCTTTTTGTCGCTGTGCATCCATTGCCGATTTAAAACCTTCTTCATCTATCTGTAAGCCTTGTTCCTCTAGAATCTCACGAGTTAAATCGATAGGGAAGCCATAAGTGTCAGAAAGGGTAAAGCATGACTTGCCATCTAGCATTGTACTTCCTGAAGCTTTCATTTCCTTAATGTGACCTTTTAAAATCGTTAAGCCACGGTCAATTGTTTCGTTGAAGTTCTTTTCTTCAATGGTAAGAAGTTTGGTGATATAGGCATATTTATCTTCTAATTCTGTATATTCATGTTTAGAATTATCAACTACCGTTTTAACAAGTTCATTTAAGAATAAGCCTTCTATGCCAAGTAATTTTGCATGTCTAACAGCACGTCTTAAAAGTCTTCTCATGACGTAGCCACGCCCTTCATTTGAAGGAAGGACGCCATCAGCAGCCATAAAGGTTACGGAACGAATATGGTCTGTTATAACACGAATGGATACATCTTGTTTGTAGTTGTCTCCATAAGTTACATTTGCTAGCTTACAAACATGATCGCGAATTGCCTTAATAGTATCTACATCAAAAATCGAACTTACACCTTGCATCATTGCTGCAAGTCTTTCAAGTCCCATACCTGTATCAATATTTTTTTGTGCAAGAGGGGTGTACGTACCATCTTCATGACGCTCAAATTGAGTGAACACAAGATTCCAAAATTCCATATAACGGTCGCACTCACAGCCTACTGTACAATCTGGCGAGCCACAACCAAATTCTGGGCCTCGGTCAAAGTAAATCTCTGAACAGGGACCACAGGGACCATCAATACCAGCTTCCCAAAAATTATCATCCTTGCCCATATAAAAAACTTTTTCTTTTGGTAGACCGATTTTATTTCTCCAAATCTCAGCTGCTTCTTCATCCTCCTCGTAAACTGTTACATATAAGCGTTCAACAGGAATCTCAAGATGCTCTGTGACAAACTCCCAAGCCCATGAAATGGCCTCTTCCTTAAAATAATCCCCAAAGGAGAAATTTCCTAACATTTCAAAGAAGGTACCATGGCGTGCTGTTTTACCAACATTTTCGATATCACCTGTACGAATACATTTCTGGCAGGTAGTCATTCTGGTTTTAGGTGGTTCTTCTTGGCCCGTAAAGTAAGGTTTTAAAGGTGCCATACCAGCATTAATCAGTAATAAACTATTATCATTATGTGGCACTAATGGAAAGCTTTTAGCGCGAAGATGCATTTTACTTTCAAAAAATTTAAGGTACATTTCACGTAATTCGTTTAAACTATAATTTTTCATTTTATCCTCCTGTAATGAATGATTTATATTAGCCTTTATGCATTAATACATATTCTTCAAGGCAAAGTTGCTGCTTATAAATGTGATAGGCAGCTTTCTTACCTACATAGCGATAATGCCAAGGTTCATACGTAATATGAGTAATCTCGACTTTATTTTTGGGATAGCGTAAAATAAAACCTTCCTTGTAGCAGTTACGAGTTAGCCAAGCCCCTGTTGGAGATTGGGCAAAATCAGTAATGAGTGGATCATCTAATAGACGCATACTTCTTGTTGTCACATCTATGGCAAGTCCTGTCTGATGTTCACTTGTACCAGGTCTAGCAACAATGTGACTAGCCGACTCCTGCGCCTCTATAAGACTTTGACCTTGATTCATATAAAAATGCGTTTTTCGATTAAAAAGCTCTTCTTGGTAAGTGTAAGAACGATAGCCACTTACAAGCACTAAGGGCTCTAGACGATATAGCTTTAGACGTAGGTTTAATCTTCTAAAGGCACTACGCACTTCCTTACAAATATACACTTTTGAGGCGTGTAGATGCACCAGTCTTTTAGGTATATCCTCCTTTTTTAAAGGATATTCACTATTAACTAACCTTAACCATTCCATATATTACCTCCTCTTGAATACAAAAAAAACCTCAATCCCTAATAGGGACGAGGTTTCTCGCGGTACCACCCTAGTTATAGACATGACATCTATCACCTTAAGGATTGTTAACGAAATCACCCGAATATCTTTACTTTTGTATTTTCGAGATATTTACTCCAAGACTGCTTCTATAAATAGGTATTAAAAAGCTCACAGCAAATGCTTTTCTCTCTGAAAACCCTTATTTATATACTCCTTCTCTTCACAGTAGCTAATATATATATACGATGTATTAGGTTATCATATGCGTTTATTCATAAATTATATTTAATCTTTTATGTTTTGTCAATATCGAACAAACATCTTCGTTTTAAGGAACTAATTGTCTAATGGATGGATAAAAATACCGCTACGTAGTTTAGGCTCAAACCAAGTAGATTTAGGTGGCATAAGTTGATTTGCATCAGCTACATTCATTAATTCATCCATTGAAGTAGGATACATACTAAAGGCAATATCCATATCAGTTTCGCAACGCCTATTAAGCTCTTTAATGCCTCTTATGCCGCCCACAAAATCAATACGTTTATCCTCCTTTGGTTTTTGAATGCCAAAGATAGGCTCTAATATATGTTCTTGAAGTAAAGAAGCATCTAAGCATGCAACAGGATCCTCCTCCCTCACCCAATTCGGACGAATCGTAAGGCGATACCACTTACCTTGATAGCGCATACCAAATGTATGACGTTGATCTGGTTTATAGGTAGTGGTAGCGATCTCCTCAAGGTCAAATTTCTCCTGTATTTTACTAAATAGTTCTTCCTTATTTAAACCGCTCTCATCCTTTAAGACGCGATTATAATCCATAATATAAAGCTGCTCCTTTGGAAAAACAACAGATAGGAAATAATCAGAAGACTCACTTTGCTTTCCTTCTTCACGATACTTACGGGCTACAGCTGCAGCTGCAGCTGCTCGATGATGTCCATCTGCTATATAAAGGGCTTCTGCCTTTTCAAAGCTAGTTATGATTTTTGATATACTCTCTTCGTCCTCAATTCTATAGACTTCATGGGTAACGCCATCCTCGCATGTAAAGTCATATATAGGCTTGTTAAGCTGCACATAGTTCATCATCCACTTGGTAAAATCCTGCATTTCCTTATACGCCAGAAAAATAGGACCTGTATGTGCTTTGCAATAAGTGACGTGTTTAATACGGTCTAGTTCCTTGTCTGTACGTGTATTTTCATGCTTTTTAATAATACCCTTATCATATTCAGCTGCTGATACCAAGCACACAAGACCATATTGCACGGTAAATTCATTTTTTAGCCCATAGATATATAAGCTTTTTTGATCTTGAACAAAAACCCCTTCTTCTCTCATTTTAGCCAGTGTATTTCCGGCAAAAGCATAAAGCTCATCACCTTGGGGATGTTCAATATGCATTTCTGGTTTGTCTATATGTAAGAATGAATAAGGGTTTCCTTCTACACATATTTTTGCTTCTTCAGTATTCATTACATCATATGGTAAAGCTGCCACTTTTTCTACTAGATCTACTCGTGGCATAACTGCCTCAAAGGCACGAATGGTTGCCATAATCATACTCCCTTCATCTTTTTAGTTTATCATATCACAATACTTGTCAACATTGAATATAAGAAATGTAATTGCCCTACGATTTATTTGTATTTTCTTATTTTTTCTATGACAGAGGGTAGGCTTCTGTATTATAATAGTAGGGGTTAAAAGGATGGGAGGTTATTGTAATGAGAACAATAATATGGTATATCAGTTTTGTAGTAACGCTTATTGGTACCTTACCCCAGCTACTAAAAGCTAAAGGACTTCAAAAAAAGGGGGATTTTGCTACATATGAGGCGCATATACATCGAGTTGCTGCAAAATGGATGCAAGGTAATATAAAACGTAGTGGCTCAACGGTAGAAGTAAAGGGAATAGAAAATGTTCCCCAAAAGGATACCGTTGTATTTATCAGCAATCATCAAGGGAACTTTGATATTCCTTTATTAATGGCTTATATTGATAAACCAAAAGGATTTATTTCTAAGATCGAAGCTAAAAAAATCCCTATTGTGGCTACTTGGATGGAGCATTTAAATTGTGTTTTTATGGATAGATCAACATTAAAGGGTTCAGCTGGAGCTATTTTTGAAGGTGTCAAGCAACTCAAAGCAGGTCATTCTTTAGTTATATTTCCAGAAGGAACACGAAGCAAAGGCACTAAAATGGGCGAGTTCAAAAGTGCCAGCTTCAAATTAGCCACTAAGGCTGGCGTACCGATTGTACCGGTTACCATTGATGGTTCCTATAAAATTATGGAAAATCAAAACAACTGGATAAAACCAAGTCATGTTAAGCTTACGATTCATCCACCTATTGCAACAAAAGGTTTATCCAAGGAAGAACTCGAGCAAATACCCAATCAAGTTTATAAGCAAATTGCTAGTGCATTACCAAATCAATAAAGCAAAAATAGGAAATATTTCCATGGAAATATTTCCTATTTTTTATCAATAATACTCTTTGCGCATAAAGCAGCGGTAGAAAATGCAGCCTGAAGATTATAACCTCCCGTATCGCCATCAAAATCTAATACTTCACCAATAAAGTAAAGTCCCTTTTGTATACGACTTTCGAGGGTAGTAGGATTGACTTCTTTTAGGTGAACACCACCAGTGGTTACCATAGCTATATGAAAGTCTCCTAATTCTTCGATATGTAAGGGGCATCTCGTTAGTATATTCACAAGGGCTTCTCTTTGCTTTTTGGGTAACTCGGCACAGGACTGATGCATATCTATATCCATATAGCTACATAAGGCTTGATAAAGATTTTTTGGTAAAAGCAATTGTTTTAAAAAGGTAATAAGTTCTTCCTTTCCTCGTTTAGGAATTTCACTCGCAAAATACGCTTTTATTTCTTCATAGGACTTAGGGTATAGGAAATTAATTGTTAAAGTGTCCTTTGCTTTCATCCACCTTGAACTATTTAAAATAATAGGTCCAGACAAGCCACGATGAGTAAATAACAAATCCCCACAATAACTTCTTATTTTTTTCTGTTCTCTCCAAATCGTTACTTCACTTTGCTTCACTGAAAGTCCAGCAATATCCTTAAAGCATCTTTCAACTAAGCGCACATCTGTTAATGCAGGCCTAGGTTCAATAATGGTATGCCCAAGCTCTTGAGCTAATTGATACCCCTTTCCATCTGAACCAGTTTGAGGATAAGACTTACCACCTGTAGCCATAATCAATTGATTACAAAAATAACGTTCACCCGAATTCACTTCTACAGTAAAAATGGAATCATATACATCAATACGCTCAACTAATTGATTGTATTTCATTTCAACATTTACCTTTTGGCAGGCAATGAGTAAAGCATTTAATATATCTTGACTATTCATGGTTTTAGGAAAGACCTTAGCATTCGGAAGTACTTGATAGGCTACACCTGCATTTTGAAAAAATGTCATGGTCTGCTTGTTATCAAAATAAAGTAGGGCTTTCTTTAAAAATTTTATTTTATCATCATAGCAGGTAAAAAAATCTTCTATTTCTCCTGCATGAGTAAAGTTACACTGACCAGCACCAGAAATAAGTAGTTTTTTCCCAGCTTTTGAATTACGTTCAATTAACAAAACCCGTTGTTGTTTTTTAGCCAGTGCTTGTGCTGCAAAAAGACCTGCAGCACCAGCTCCTACGATAATCGTGTTGTAGTGCATGATTTCTCCTCCAATAATCGTCATTCCTTCATGCTTAAAACATTTTTGTTGTGCCATAAATAATCAAACCCAGAAATTAAAGTGAGTAGTAATGCAGCATAAGCTAAACAAGTAGCTAGTAATGCTATGAATTCACTTTGTATGGGTAATAAATAAACGATAATCATTGCCATCTGTACAACTGTCTTTACTTTTCCTAAGTAATTCGCAGCAATGACAGTCTTTTGGTTTGCTGCCACCAGCCTTATGCCAGAAACCATAAACTCTCTTAATAAAATGAGTACAACTATCCATACCGGAAGTATTCCTGCTGGCAAAAGGCCCTTCGCACCTAAGTCAATGATGGCAAGCATAGCGGTTGTCACCAACATTTTATCAGCTAATGGATCCATGAACTTGCCTAAATTAGTGACTAAGTCATGCTTACGTGCTAAGTATCCATCCAAAAAGTCTGTGAAGCTTGCTACAACAAAAATAATCAAAGCAATCCATAGGATACTATTTATTGAAAAAGATAAAGGAATCCATACTACACCCATAAAGACAAACACTAACAAGATACGTAATAAGGTTAGTTTATTAGCAATATTCATTTGCGATCTCTCCAATCAAATCATAATCATTAGACTCTGTAATCTCCACGTCCACAAAATCACCTGACATCAGTTCGCCATCATATTCAACAAACACTTCGCCATCAATATCAGGTGCATCCTGATAGGTGCGTCCAATATATACATCTTCGTCAGTGATTTTCCCTTCAATGAGTACACGCATGAATTTACCAACCTTTTGGGCTGTTAGTTCTTGTGAAATACCATGTTGAAGTGCCATAATAGCATCCCTGCGCTTTACCTTTACTTCTTCTGCAATTTGGTCTTCATATAAAGCCGCCGGTGTGCCCTCCTCTTGAGAATAGGTAAAAACACCCAAACGATCGAATCGCATTTCCTTTACAAAATCATATAAAATTTGGAAATCCTCTTCTGTTTCTCCAGGAAAACCCACTATGAGGGTTGTTCTAAGTGCAATGTCAGGTATTTGCTGACGAAGTGTACCTAGTCGTTCTTTAAGTTGCTCAAGAGAACTTTTTCTTGCCATACGTCTAAGTACAGCAGTTGACGCATGTTGAATAGGAATATCTAAATAATGACATACCTTAGGATTTGATTTGATTTCTTGAATCAGCTCATCGGTAATACTTTCAGGATAACAATACAATAGTCTAATCCATTCAATCCCTTCAACAGTAGATAGTTCACGTAGGAGCTTAGCTAAAGAGGCATTTTCAAGATCACGACCATATTCTGTGGTGTCTTGAGCAACTAGAATAATTTCAGAAACACCATCCTCAGCAAGCTTGATCACCTCTTGTTTGATTTTGTCCATCCTTCGACTTCTATATTTGCCTCTTAGTTTTGGAATAATACAGTAGGTACAATGCTTATCACAACCTTCTGCAATTTTAACATAGGCAAAATAGCCTGCTGTTGTTAGAATCCGTGGCATTTCATCCAGCATTTCTCGATCTATTAAATCAAAATGTTGTGTACGGAGACCTTTTTTTTGTAAGATATTATTTGCAATCTCTACAATTTGATCATATGAGGTGGTACCTACAACCGCATCTACCTCCGGAAATTCATCTAAGATTTCTTGCTGATAACGTTGTGCCATACACCCTGTTACAATAAGTGCTTTACATGAACCTGTTTGCTTATAGGCAGCTACTTCTAAGATACTTTCTATGCTTTCCTTTTTGGCATCTTCAATAAAACAGCAGGTATTCACAACAAGTACATCAGCTTTGCTTTCTTCTCCTGTAATTGAAAAACCACCTTGATTAAATAGGCCTAACATATGTTCACTGTCCACTAAATTCTTATCACAGCCTAGTGAAACAAAAGATACTAAATAATTCAAAATGCTACTCCTCTCATGACTATAACAAACTTCTACTCTTTTTAGCTGCCAGTACACAATTATTCATTAGCATAGCAATGGTCATAGGACCAACTCCACCTGGTACAGGAGTAATTGCCTTAACCTTTGAAACACAGGAATCAAAGTCAACATCCCCGCAGAGCTTACCAGCTTCATCACGATTAATACCTACATCAATGACTACTGCATCTGGCTTTAATTGTTCACCCTTAATAAACTTGGCAATGCCCACTGCCGCAATGACAATATCAGCTTGTAAAAGGACCTGGGTTAAATCTTGTGTTCTTGAATGACAGATTGTAACTGTACCATGTTCTCTTAATAAAAGCAAGCTAACAGGCTTACCTACTATATTGCTCCTGCCAACCACAACGCAGTGTTTTCCAGCAATTGAAATATTGCTTCTCTTTAATAATTCCATAATACCAGCAGGTGTACAAGATACATAGCCATCAAGCCCAATACTTAATGCGCCTACGTTTTGAGGATGAAATCCGTCAACATCCTTATTTGGGGCAATACGCATAATCACTTTTTGTTCATCCATGTGCTTAGGTAGTGGTAATTGAACCAAGATACCATGAACAAGGGGATCTTGATTTAAAGTATCTATTAGCTTTAATAAATCTGCTTCACTGGTGTTTTCAGGTAATTCATAACTAAAGGATTTAATGCCGACATATTCACAAGCCTTTTTCTTATTTCCAACATAAACCTTGGATGCACTATTTTCTCCTACTAAAACCACTGCAAGCCCAGGTGTTATTCCCTCTTGTATTAAATCAGCTACTTCATTTTTTAGTTCATCTTTAATCAACGTTGAGATTAATTTTCCATCAATTATTTGAGCCATTTTATTTCCTCTTTTCTTTAGAATAGTCCCGTAACAACACCTTTTTTATTGATATCAATTTGCTCGGCAGCAGGTTTTTTAGGTAATCCTGGCATTGTCATCACATTACCAGTAAGGGCAACAATAAATCCAGCACCTGCTGATATTTTAAGCTCCCTTACGGTGGTTGTAAAGGCTTGTGGTCTGCCTAGCAAAGTCGCATCATCTGATAAGGAGTATTGATTTTTAGCCATACATACTGGAAGATGACTAAGCCCCAATGAAGCGATTCTCTCAAGTTCTTTTTTAGCCCTTGGCTCAAATACCACCTCTTTGGCGCCATAAATGGATTTGGCAACTTTACTTATTTTCTCTTCAATACTTAAGTGATCTTCATACAGCACTTTAAAGTAACTTGGTTCATTGTCTAATACATCTAACAATTCTTTGGCAAGCTCAATGCCACCTTCGCCACCCTTTTCCCATACCTGGGTAAGTGCAAAACGACATCCCTTGCTAATGCATGCTTCTTTAACACACGCAATTTCAGCTTCAGTATCACTTACAAAAGCATTTAAGGTAACCACTACAGGGACTCCATAAAGCTGTAAATTTTCAATATGCTTTTCGAGGTTACTCATACCAAGCTTTAAAGCCTCGACATTCTCGTGTTTTAAGTCAGATTTTTCTACTCCCCCATTGTATTTTAGTGCACGAATAGTTGTTACTAATACCACTGCATCAGGCTTAAGTCCCGCTTTACGACATTTAATATCAAAGAACTTTTCTGCACCTAAATCAGCTCCAAAGCCAGCTTCAGTTACAACGATATCACCTAATTTTTGAGCCAGCTTAGTTGCGATAATACTGTTGCAGCCGTGGGCAATATTTGCAAAAGGTCCGCCATGCATAATAACAGGTGTGTTTTCTAACGTTTGGCCCAAGTTAGGTTTTATGGCGTCCTTTAGAAGGGT
>JAEXBC010000085.1 GCA_023457875.1 Bacillota bacterium
CTTTATTAGCTTTGATGTCATTTTTCATTCTTCTTTTCTTTTACAATAGTAAAAAGAAAAACTATTTGTATTATATCTACAAACTATTGATTATATTAAGTGTAATTTTGCTTATTATATTTTTTAAAGACATAGTACAAATATTATACACTACCCTATTAGTGTATGGAATAGATAGTAGAACGCTATATTTGCTAACCCTAGATAATGTTCATATGAGTGGTAGAGAGGAGATATATGCGAATTTATTTGAGTTTATTAGCGCAAGTCCCATTTGGGGATATGGGTTAGCTGGAGATATTTACCTGTTAGATGGATATGGATTTGCTCATAATCTTGTCATTGAGGTATTTATAAACTTTGGAGTATTTCTAGGTAGCGGCCTTATTTTAATAATCCTTGCGTTATTTTATCAAGCACTAAAGAGTTCTCAAAAACTTAATGTTGAGTTGAGTGCAATGTTTTTTTCATTGGGATTTGTACATTTATTTGTGAGTAGTTCATATTTAATTGATTTTAAATTTTGGATTTTTTTAGGATTGATTATGAATATATACAGTAAAAGAATTAGAAGGGAGGTCACTAATTGAATATATTATATGTGACGACATTATGGACTGGATTTTCAGATATTCTGTTCAATGGTGGTATTGAGCCAAAAGGAATGCCAGCATTTTTATTACCGCTTAGGGAACTTATAAAGAGAGGATACAGTGTTGATTTTATAGTGATACATACATATTCAGATTACCCTGAGTACGATATAAAAATTGATTGGATTAATAAGGAACAAGTTGTAGGTGAAGTGGTTTGGCATAATAAAATGTCAATGAAGCTTTTTAACATAATTAAATTATATAAAACTGTAGAAAGTGCAGTTAAAACAAAAAAATATGATTTTATATATTCACATGGTGGTTCAGCTACGGTAAGTAGGTTATTAGCTAAAAAATATAATATACCTTTTGGGCAGAGACTGTATGGAACTTTTTTGTATGATAATATTATTCGAAAGGGATTATTAAAATCAAAAATAACCTATTTTTTGGAGTATGATGCATTTAAATCTAAGAAAGATTTTTTGCTAGTCACAAATGATGGATCTAAGGGGGATGAAGCGTATAAAATTATAAATAAAAAAAGAAATCCCAGTAGATTTTATTTTTGGCATAATGGAATTGAAAGGATGCCAGAAGTAACGGAAGAAGAATTAAACGAAAGGTATTTAATGCTGGGTGGACACCCATTTCTCTTTTATGTTGCAAGAATTGATCGATGGAAGCGACAAGATGAGGCAATAAAAATTTTAAAGATGCTGCATGATAGAGGACAAAAAATTAAGTTATTTATTGCAGGACAAATATTTAATCAAGAATATTATAATGAGCTTTTAGAATTGATAAATAATTTAGATTTAAAGAATTATGTTGTCTTTATGGGGGTAATTAACAGGGAGGAAATTAATATAATGAGTAAGCTTGCTATATGCTCGTTTAGCCTGTACGATGTGTGTAATTTAGGTAATGTATTTCATGAGATTTTATCAGCAGGAGGAATTATTATATCTAAAAATGATGGTTCTTTAGACTTTTTTATTGAACACCAGAAAAATGGATTTTTATTAAATGATATCAATGAAGCACCCCAATATATTGAATCTATAATTTCAAATAAAGAATATGAGAAAGAATTACGTATTAGAGCGCAAAGAACATCTATAGAGAAAATGAGTACATGGGAACATCGAATAGACAAAGAGATTAAACTCATTGAACATACTATTAAGGGTGGTATGGATTATGAGTAGTAATAAAAATTTGACTAAATCAATATCAGTAATTATTTTCTTTTCCTTAATTAGTAAAGCATTAGGTTTTTTACGTGAAACTTTAATGGCATCAAAGTTTGGTATTGGTTATGAAGCAGATACTTACATTGTTGCTATTACAGCTACAACTTTCTTAGCAAGTATGATTAGTAACTCACTATCTAGTACTATTATACCAATAAGCATGAAAGTCGATTGCGAACAAGGGAAAAAAAATAAATATCTGTATTTTTCAAATGTTATTAATGCCGTGCTTTTGTGCGGCTTTGCACTAATTCTATTAAGCTACGTGCTTTCACCTTATATTATCAAGATTTTTGCATATGGATTCAAAGATGAACAGCTAAATTTAGCTGTAGAAGTAAATAGATTAGCCCTACCAATTATTTTAAGCATTATTCTTACATCTGTGATTACAGGTTATTTACAAAGCGAAAATAGATTTACTAGTACTGCTTTAATTGGAGTTTCACTTAACATTGTGTTTGTAATATATTTGCTTATGTTTGGTAACAGATTTGGGATTATAGGTTTAGCTATAGCTACTATTATTGCATATTTGTCACAAGTATTTGTTCTTCTTCCTGAAGTTTTCTTAAGTAATTATAGATATACATTTTATTTGAATTTGAAAGATGCAGGCTTAATACAAACAATAAAATTATCATTGCCTGTTATGATAGGTTTGTCAACACAACAAATTAACATTATTGTTGATAAAACAATGGCATCATCATTGATTGAAGGAAGTATAGCTTCGTTAGACTATGCAGCTACAACTAGTTGGATATTTATTGATGTTTTTGTTAGTTCTATAATTACGGCTATATTTCCTATCATTTCAAATGCTGCAAGTAGTAAAGAATCTAGAAAATTGAGAAAAGTAGTGGCAAAGGGGTTTAAGCTGATTTTATTTATTTCAATACCAGCATCAGCAGGAATGCTAGTTTTAGCTACTCCAATAATAAGGGTACTGTTTGAAAGAGGTGCATTTAATAGTAATGCCACTACCATGACAGTTCAAGCTTTTGTTCTATATAGTGTTGCTACAATATTTACTGCACTAAAGAGATTGTCTCAAAAGGTATATTATTCCTATGGAAATACAAAAACACCAATGATGAATAGCGTAATGGAGGTATCTATAAATATAGTTTTGAACCTAATACTTGTAAAATATTTAGGACATAGAGGTCTGGCTCTTTCTACAAGTTTAGCGATAATGATAACC
Source organism: Bacillota bacterium (assembly GCA_023457875.1). Taxonomy (GTDB): domain Bacteria; phylum Bacillota; class Clostridia; order Lachnospirales; family Cellulosilyticaceae; genus Cellulosilyticum. Next base: position 3,060 of record JAEXBC010000085.1, read on the forward strand.
TCTTTTGTATTCATACGTGGAGTAGAAAAACTTATTGGAGGGCTTAGTGTTCATAAGATTTTACATTATATACTAAAACTTATTTTAAGTGCTACCATAATGGGTGTTTTTATCTTGATAGTTAACAATGTAGTATCAATAAATTCTAACCATGAATTTTTATTTAATATACTATATTTAGTATTTATGATGGTATTTGGAGCAGGTCTTTATTGTATAGTATGTAAGTTACTGAAAATAGAAGAGATTGATATGATAAAAGAATTATTAAGACAAAAACTGAAAAGTGCAAGAAGAGTATAATTGTTCTAACACTTTTGATTTATAATTAGTATTATTCATTTCATAAGTAAATTTCGTAAAGATTGCTATAAATAAACAAAGATTTAGAATTTGTTTATTTATAGTTATTTAATACATAAAATGATGAACAAAAAAGCAGATCTAAATCAGGAGGAGATTAATGATGAGTACAGTTATTTGCAAAAGATGTGTAATGGATTCAACAATACCTGGAGTGACATTTGATGAAAGAGGGTACTGCAGTGAATGCGAAAAATATTTTGCCAAATTAAAGCATGCTCCATTTTATCAAGGAAACGGAGAAGAAAAATTTAAAGAGTTAATAGAAGAAATAAAATCAAAAGGACAGAAGAACAAATACGATTGTGTTGTAGGGTTGAGTGGCGGAATAGATAGCTCATATGTACTTCATTTAGTGGTAAAAAACGGATTAAGACCTTTGGTTGTACATTTAGATAACGGATGGAATGCTGAAGTCTCTGAAGATAATATAAAAAAATTAGTGCAGAAACTTGGTGTTGAGATAAAGAGTTTTTCAGTCGATAAGGAGGAATTTAAAGAACTTCAAAAATCTTTTTTGTATGCTTCTACCCCACATTGTGAGCATCCAACAGATCATGCTATCTTGGGGTTAATATATAAAGTTGCTGCTGAAAACAATGTACAATTCATTATAAGTGGTAGTAATGTAAGTACTGAGGGTATAGGTGTTTCTGTTGGGTCAATAGGTCAAAGAGACTGGAAATATATTAAAAGTGTCTATCGAAAAATGAGTGGAAAAAAGTTAGTGAATTATGCTCATTTCTCTATGAAAGATATGATGTACTACAAATTATTAAAAAAGCAAAAAACAGTCAATATATTAAATTATATTGATTATAATAAAGATGAAATAATAAAATTCTTAGCGAAAGAATATGACTGGGAATACTATGGAGGAAAGCATTTTGAATCAGTTTTCACAAGATTCTTTCAAGCATATATTTTACCTGTTAAATTTGGAATAGATAAGAGAAAAGCTCACTTTTCTGCACTAATCATGTCAGGACAGATGAGTAGAGAAAATGCTATGGAATTATTAAAACAAGATCCATATCCAAGTGATATGTTTGAAAATGATAAAAAAATATTCTTAGAAAAGTTGGATATTTCCGAAGAAGAATTTAATGAAATTATGAGTATGAAGATTAATCATTTTGAGGATTTCGACTCATATGAAAAGTCGGTTATTATTAACTTGATTAAAAAAACTTATTTAAAGCTTAAGCCTATATTTAAATTTTAGGTAATAGAATACATATATTTTAAGGTGGCGAAAATATGCTATTAGATAAAATAAACTGTATGATGAATTATTCAGTGGTTAGATATAAAAATCGACGTATTATTATAAGAAAATATTCCTAAATTGCAATCACAAGTTGAACTAAGTGCATTTTTTGTTGCACCACAAAATTTATCTGGCATGTATAGTGTCAAATTCATTATCAAATAGTTCCATGAATATTAAAAAGATGAATGATTCAAAGGGCTCATTTGGGGGATTTAATAATAGTATTTGACCAAAATAAAAATTGTGTGGGAGAACGCTTATGGTATTTAATTCGATAGATTTCTTGGTATTTTTCCCTATAGTAGTTGCAATCTTTTTTGTGATTCCTAAGAAAACCAGGTATGTGTGGTTACTGATAACCAGTTATTATTTTTATATGGGATGGAATCCAAAGTATGCAATTCTTATAGCAATATCAACAGTTATAACTTATGTAAGTAGCATTTTGATTGAAAAATTCGGTGTAGCTGGAAAGGTTAGTGCTAAGAAGTGGTGTGTGGCAGTAAGCTTAATAAGCAATTTGGGAATATTATGCGTTTTCAAATATGCCAATTTCTTTTTAGAAAATCTGAGTAAGGTTAAGTCTTATCTAGGAATAGGTGTGATTGATCGAAGATTAGATTTACTGCTTCCTGTCGGAATATCTTTCTATACTTTTCAGGCATTAAGTTACACATTTGATGTGTATAGGGGTGAAATCAAAGCAGAAAAGAATATTTTGAAGTATGCTCTATTTGTATCATTCTTTCCACAGTTGGTAGCAGGACCCATAGAG
>JAEXBC010000086.1 GCA_023457875.1 Bacillota bacterium
ATTTAAGACAGATGCAGAGGGACAGCCAACCCTTGAACCAGCTGATAAGGCAGCTTATTTTGATGTTGCTCCCCTTGATAAGGGCGAAAATACCCGTCGTGAAATTTGCCTTACCTTAGAACAAATGGGGTTTGAGATTGAGTCCTCCCATCATGAATCTGCTTTCGGGCAGCATGAAATCGCTTTTAAATATGATAGTGTCTTAGAAACTGCTGATAATATCTTATCCTTTAAATCAGTAGTCAAAACGATTGCTGGACGAAATGGGCTTCATGCCTCCTTTATGCCAAAACCATTAATGAATACAAGTGGCTCCGGAATGCATATTAATATGTCTTTATATAAAGATGGTGAGAATATCTTTAAGACAGCTCACCATGTAGGCTTACCTACTATAGCCAAACAATTTATTGCAGGTGTACTTAAGTACGTTGAAGAAGCCAGTGCAATTTGCAATCCAATTGTGAACTCCTATAAACGTATTGCATCTGGTTTTGAAGCACCAAGACATATTTCTTGGTCTTATAAAAATCGTTCCTGCCTTATAAGAGTGCCTTCTGGTTTTGAAGGACATAATCGTATCGAACTACGTAGCCCAGACCCAGCATGTAATCCTTACCTTAGCCTTGCTGTTATTTTAGCTGCTGGACTTGATGGCATCGAACAACAGTTAGAGCTTATGCCTGCTCTTACAGAAAATGCCTACCATTTATCAAATGAGCACCTCATAGAGAACGATGTGCATGTATTACCTAGCAGTTTATATGATGCCCTAAAGCTTATGGAGCAAAGCACGTTTATGAAGTCTACCCTGGGTGATCATATCTTTAAGCATTACTTAAAGGAAAAATATACAGAATGGGATATATATAATCAAACAGTTCATGAATGGGAAATTCAGAATTACCTATAGGAAAAGAAAATGATAGAACCATTCTTAAAGGAGCTGAAACTATGGAAAAGGTCTTGATTGTATCTACCCAAAAAGAGTCTTCAGACGCCTTATACGATATTATTAAATCCCTTGATTTTTCTAGTTATGACTATGCGGCTTCTGCTAATGATGCAAGACGTAAGTTTGATAATATGGATTTTGATCTTACGATTATCAATGCACCTTTAAGTGATGAATTTGGTACTGAATTGGTGCTAGATATAGCAGAAAAATCCTTTTCTGCTATTATTATCTTAGTTAAATCTGATGTGCAAGAGCAAATTAATGACAAGGTGTCTGTAACTGGTGCTTTTGTGATTGGTAAGCCTATTAACCGTCAGGTATTACTGCAATCTATACCTTTTGTGCTCAATTCAAAGCAGATTATTGCCTCTTTGCGGGAGCAAAACACTGCACTAAAGCGCAAAGTAGATGATACTAAGGTGATTGAACGCGCTAAGTTCTGCCTTATCAAATATTTAAGTTTTGATGAAAAGCAAGCGCATAGGTATATTCAAAAACAAGCTATGGATCTTCGTGTTTCTCCTCGTGCTATAGCTGATAATATATTGAAAACATATGAATTATAATTAGGGGTGTGAAGACATGAAAATAAATTTTACAAAAATGCATGGCATAGGTAATGACTATGTCTATGTTGATGGTTTCAAACAGACAATAGATAACCCTAACCAGTTTTCAGAATTTATTAGTGACCGACACTTTGGTATTGGCGCTGATGGCCTTGTTATGATCTTACCTTCTGAAATTGCTGACTTTAGAATGCGTATGTTTAATGCAGATGGTTCTGAAGGCAAAATGTGTGGTAATGCATCACGATGCATTGGCAAATTTGTTTATGAAGCTGGTTATACCAATAAGACTCACCTCTCACTAGAAACCTTAAGTGGGATTAAACACCTTACACTAACTATTGAAGATAATAAGGTTGATATGGTTGAAGTGAATATGGGAAAAGCAATTCTGACACCAAGAGACATTCCCATGCTCTCAAACCTTGAGCGCTTCATTAACCAGCCTATGACTATAGATGATCAAACTTACAATGTTACCTGCGTTTCAATGGGAAATCCTCATGCAGTGATTTATTGTGACAATGTTGATAATCTATCTCTTGAAGTGATTGGTCCAAAGTTTGAATTTAACCCACTTTTTCCTGAAAGAATCAATACGGAATTTGTACAAATCATCAATAAAAATACGGTTAAGATGCGTGTATGGGAACGTGGTTCAGGTGAAACATGGGCTTGTGGTACAGGTGCATGTGCAGTAGCTGTTTCCTGCGTTCTTAACGGATACTGTAACTACGACGAAGAAATCACCGTAAAGCTTCGTGGCGGTGATTTAAAAATTATCTACAAACAAGATGGTACGGTACTTATGAAAGGGCCTGCTACAAAAGTCTTTGAAGGTACCATAGAATACTAGGAGGTCAATATGGCATTTATTAATGATCATTATTTAGAACTAAAAGATAGTTATCTTTTTTCAACGATTGCAAAAAAAGTAAATGAATTTGTAACAAAAAATCCAGATAAAAAGCTTATTCGCATGGGGATCGGTGATGTAACACTTCCTCTTGTACCCGCAGTCATTAAAGCAATGCATCAAGCCGTTGATGAAATGGGCGAGAAAGAAACCTTTAAGGGCTATGGTCCAGAACAAGGTTATGATTTTCTTCATGAAGCTATTCAAAACTACTACAAAAGTCATAGTGTAGATTTAGCTACAGATGAAATCTTTATTAGTGATGGTGCAAAAAGTGATATCGGTAATATTACAGATATTTTTGGTAATGAAAATATCATTATGATTCCAGACCCTGTATATCCCGTATATGTAGATACAAATACCA
>JAEXBC010000087.1 GCA_023457875.1 Bacillota bacterium
CAGCAGTATACCTTCTACAATATGAAGTCCAGCTGTTAACAAAACCAATTTGCCATATGGCAATATAAAAGTGGCCTCCTTTAGGTGTAAAAGAATAAATAATCCATCTACTAAAAAAACAAGGGAAATCACATATGCTATACAAGTATATTTTGTATCTATCAAATTACAAATATAGCTTGTTAGCACAATAAATATCAGCTTCCAGCTTACTTCTATGGCTAAATTAAACTTACAAATCACATAGCTCATCATGATTCCTAGAATACTACTTACAATCAGTTCTCTCCTACTATATTTGATGAAGATTCCCCCTTACTAGGCTACTGGATTTTTTCTCTTATCACCTTAAGTGCTGTTTGTAATTGGTCATCTTCAGTATGCTTTAAATCTCTTCCTTTAAGAAGCTTTTCAGTAGATAAACTTACCTCATAATCTGGCTTAATGCCTATGCCTTGTATACATACGCCGCTTGGCGTAAAGTACTGTGATGTAGTTAGTTTGATAGCTGAGCCATCTGTTAATGGAATAAGGGTTTGCACAACACCTTTTCCATAAGTGGTATTGCCGATAAGCTCTGCTCTTTTATAATCTTTTAGCGCACCTGCAAGCACCTCTGAAGCACTTGCACTACTTCCATTAATCAGCACTACCATTGGAATATTATTATATTTACTATCTGCAAAATACTCAGACCCTTCTCCATTTTTGTCCTTCGTTGAGACAACAATTCCTTCTGGCACCAATTCATCTGCAATTTTCTCAACGCTATTTAGGAGCCCGCCAGGGTTGTTTCTTAGATCCAAAACCAATCCCTTTGCTTCTTCTGAATCTAGCTTCCCAAGAGCTTCTTTAAACTGCTCATAGGTTACTTCCTCGAAGCTTGTAATGCGAATATAACCAATATCATCCTCTAACATTTCAAAGTATACACTAGGGGTAGTAATATTAGCTCTTTTTAAGGTGACATGATAGGTCTTATTCTCAGAAGGTCTATAGATGGTCATATCAACCGTTGTCCCTGGTGTGCCTTTAACAAGGGAAGGTAAAATCTGAAAATCATCACCACTAACGCTTTTACCTGCCGCTTCAATGATACGATCTCCAATTTTTATATTTGCCTCTTGAGCCGGAGAACCTTCAAATATCTCTGTTATTTCGATACTATTGTCATAGCTCTGAAGGGACATTTGAATACCAATTCCAGCATATATACCACTAGACTTTTCTTTAAAGCTTGTATATTCCTCAGATGTAAAATAAGCTGTATAGGCATCCCCCACTCCCTCAACAAAGCCTTTGTAAATTCCTTCTTGAAGTTTGGTTTGATCAATCTCACCCACATAATAATTGCTTAACACCGCTTCGATGGTCTGTAGTTTTTTATCTACATAATGGTACCTGTCTACAAAAGCTGTGGTAGCTAAAACCAATGTAACGAGTAAAAAAACTATTGCAGTACCTCGAAAAATATTTTTCTTTTTCATCAATACTATCTCCTTAGTATAAAATGATATTCACTTATTATAGTTTATGATTATTGTACACCTATTATCCAAGTAATTTTAAATAAATCATATGAAAAAAACAAGCATAGAACAGCTTTATAAATCAAAACTGCTCTAATGCCTTAACAAGTACGCTATCATTTTTTTTGCTTACTTTACCTTCTCTAATATACTCAAGCTTTTCCTTAGTAGTCATATAAACCTGTATATCTGGTTTGAGTCCCTTTTTGGGTAGTTCCACTCCAAATTCATCACACAAAATACCGGTAGCTACACATAAACCACTTCCATCTTCCAGCTCAATCATTTCACTTACATAGGCTAGGCCACGGGTATCTGAGCCCACTTGCACGGCCCTATCACTTAGGGCATTTACTAATGCTTCTGTTACACCTATTGTCTCATTGTCTGTTAGTAGTACAAGTGGTCTTCTATCAGCGCCTTCCTTCATCAGAAAGTCAGTCATTGCTTTAGCTTTGTTCTCCACCTTAAAAGCAGTCCCTTCATCCAAAAACAAGTCAGCTAACTTACTGATTTCCTCCACATTGTTGGTATAAATGCCTCTCACGTCTAAAATAATCCCTTTGGCTTTTTCATACTTATTAAGGACGTCTTGTAAGGACTGACTCATACCTGTTTTAACATTATCCACATCAATATAAAGAATATCTTCAATCAGTTCATAACTAAAGTCATTTAATTCAATCTCTTCTGCTGCTAGTAAAACGGTGCGTTCTTGGTTATCACTACCCTTTATAGTATAGGATACAGCTTGCTGCCCCGAAGCATTTATTTTTTTTAGTAGTTCTTCTTGATTTGCTTCTATGACCTCTATATCATCTATCCTAATAATATGATCTCCCGCCTTAATATTAGCCTCTTCTGCAGAAGAGTTAGGGATTACATCTGTTACCAGAATAGAATGACCTTCGTTTTCCCATATCATTCGAAGCCCCACGCCAAAATAATTACCTTCATTTGATATCTTGGCTTGTTTAAATGCCTCAGCGTCCAGGTAGTACGTAGCAGCGTTCCCGATTTCACCCACATAGCCTTTGTATATACTATCTGCGATTTGATCCTTTTCTAGTTCCACATCATATAAATAACCCTGCTTTAAAAGGAGTTCTAGACCTTGTAGTTTGCTTTGAGAATAGTACTTGCTCTCACCTATTTGACTACACCCTATGGTAAGCATCATGCTAAGTATGCTTACCAACATGGTTAAAATGACTTTGATAAATTTTATACCTTTCAAGATAATCTCCTAACTTTACACATAGCTTTGTTTATCTATATTGTTCCAAAATCAATCAACTTCTATAACTAGTTATTCAAATAAGCCCACGGACTTGTATGATTACCATTAACCCTTACCTCAAAGTGACAATGATTTCCAGTAGAATAACCTGTACTACCGATTTTAGCTACGGTGTCGCCTTTTCTTACAGTTTGCCCTTGTGAAACCGTAAGTGACGAGTTATGTCCATATAGAGTTACAATACCGCTACCATGACTAATCATGATGGTGTTACCATAGCCGTTCACCCAACCCGAAGTAATGACAACTCCATCCGCCGCAGCTAGTACATCCGTTCCATAAGCAGCAGGAATGTCAATTCCAGTATGGAACTCATACTTACCAGAAATAGGACTAGTTCTAGGATTATATTCAGAACTAATGCCATAGTAACCTGGTACAGGCCACAAGAAGGTTCCACCCGTATATCTGGTAGGGGTTTGGGCACGCATCTTAGCCTCCATCTCTTCTGTCAACTTCTTGATATCTGCCTCTATCTCTGCTGAAAGCTTCTCTAAGTCTGAAATTTCATCTTCTATTTTGCTCGTTTCTTTTGCAAGCTTACTTAGTGCTTGCTCCTTTTTGCCTCTTGCATTATCAAGGTCAGTCTTCTTGCTCATCTCTTTTTTCTGAAGTATATCAAGGTCTGCTTTCTCCTCCTCAATCTTTATTTTTTGATGCTCTATAAAGTTGATTTGGGCCTTATACTCCTCTAAGACACTACTATCCTTTTTAGAGATACGCCTAAGATACTCTACCCGATTAACAGCTTGCATGAAATTATTTGAGGAAAAAACAACTTGTATGTAGCTTACTTTTTGATTTTTATACATCTGAATAATTCGAGACTTAGTTACCTCATACTGCTCATCCTTTTGGGCATTAGCCAGCTCTAGCTTCTTCTCGCTTGCCTCGATTTCTAACTTTTTAGCCTCTAACTGCTCACCAAGCTCCTTGATGTTATTTTCTATTTCAATCATTTGTAAATCTACTTCTTTAATTTCCGCTTCAATGGCTGCCTTCTTGGCCTTTCTATCTTGTAATAACTCCTCTTTATCTTTGATGTGCTGACTTGCGCTATTTAATTGGTTCTTTTTATCTGTGATTTCATCCGCATATACTGGCATTAGCATGAGCAAAACAGATAAGATCATGACAATTTTCTTTTTCATACTTCCTCCTTGCTATACCTTTAAATGCTTATGAATAGCGAAGGCACTTCCAATAAAGCCTATCCCTATTCCTAAAGTAAGGTAAATCGGCATCAGTGAAGACATAATACTAGCTGTAGTCAAAAGTGAAAATCCACTTAAAACACCAGTGGCATTTTCTGACATATTTCTAATTCCGTCATATATAGCAGTAACTGCCAATATGGACACAAGCGCACCAATAAGACCTACTAGTACCCCTTCGATAAGAAATGGCACACGAATAAAGCTATCCGTAGCCCCCACATATTTCATGATGTTAATTTCTCTTCTTCTAATATATACTGTAAGCTTGATGGTATTAGACATCAGCAAAAGACCTACTATAATTAAGCAGCCTATAATGCCGTAACAAACATAATTAACTGAATCCCTGATATGGATAAGACCTTGGGTTTCTTGCTTAAAAAATACTGTTTCATCAATACCCTCTATTGCATCAATGGTTTTAACAAGTTGTTCCTGCTTTTTAATATCCGTTACCGTAATCGTAAAAGAGGCAGGTAAAAAATTATCCTCTTTAAGCATAGCCGCTATACTTTCATCCTGATTCTCTTCAATAAAGATTTCACGGGCATCCTCTTTACTAATGTAGTCTACCGAAGCTACATTAGATAACGCTTCAATTTCATTTTGAATGCTTAGTATTTGTGTATCACTTAAGCCTTCATCAAGGTATGCCGTTATGCCAAATTCGCTTTCCACTTGCGCAATGATATAGTCTATATTGTTACCCACTGCATAAGACATTCCTAAAATAAGCAAACAAAGTATAATCGTCCCGGCTGAAGCAAATGCCATTGTTCTATTTCGCCATAGTCCTACCA
>JAEXBC010000088.1 GCA_023457875.1 Bacillota bacterium
CCCTAAGCTTATCTTCAGTTATCCCCCTAGGCGTAATATAAGCAAAGCCTAGCTTATGTCCCCATTCAATGAGCTTAATGCCAGGAAGAACCATATTTCTCACGGCAGCTATAGTGGCATCTGTCCCCCACACTACAACACCATCAGAAAGATTGGCCATTTGCCCCATGGCCTCTATATCCGTAGATGGCGTGTCAAATACATAAATATAGTCCCTCAACTACACTGAAAGCAGGTGGGCCATCTACATTTCCAGCAGCGATGTGAAAAAGGACGCCAAGAGGCAAGGTATGTTTCACAAGCGTAGTATTACAAAAAGGTGGTGAAAGAGGTTTTGGAGACCTAGGGTGAGCGCCTAACTCCACTTCTAATTTATAGAGCAAGCTTTCCTTATTTAACATATTGATAATGGTATGTAATTGCTCCTTTATAAGTTTTTCATCTAATGCTATGCCTGAAATAATGTGGTCATATTGACCGAGGCTAATACGCTTTGAAAGCTCATCACAGGCTTTAATCACGTAGTAAGGGTCAAGATCATCTAAAGCAAGTGTTTGATTCAACCATTCTGGTAGCTCTTTAAGGATACGACCTTGTTCTTTAGAAGCTAATATTTCTCCCTTTGCTAAAATCACACGAGCACCTCCTTATACAATAAGTTTATAACTTTAATAAGTCAGTAGCGCCAGCTGCGCAGGTTTTTATATCTTGTAGGCCAACGCGCCCTATAATTTCGAGATAAGAGGAAGTGATGCCACAACCGCACTTGCTTCCCTCATGGAGTACGCCTAAATCATCTGTCATCACACTTAGAAGCGGAACACTCTTTACCATAGGCGTAATAAGGTTTACGAGGCCTACCTCGCCATTTGGTAAGGGCTCAAAGGTGTTCACATCACGAATAATAACTCTGCTATAGATGGGAATATGAAAATGATGATTTTTGCAGTCACAATATAAAATGGGATGTTCTACAGCACCAAAAAACTCCTTTACATCGGTTTCTTGAATGCCAAGTGTTTCATCTATCAGGCGATAAAGTTCTTCTTTTTCTACGCGCTCAGTATAAAACTGTTTCCATCCTCCGCCGAGAAGGACTTTAGACCCTTTTCGAAGCTTAAAGCGAAGCCCTTTTTCCTGAAGCTTTTGCAAAAGAAAATAGGTATAGGAAGGAAAACCCATAAAGCGAACAGGAAAAGGCTCCTTGGCATAGCGCTCTAAAGTGTGGAGGATTCCATCAAGGTCTACCTTGTAACCCTCAGGTGTATATTTTAGGGCATATTCACGATGAAGTGCTGGCGTAAATAAAGTAGCGCCAAAGGCAGTTTTGCTTACGGCCATGTGGTTGCTTTTGTGAGGTTCATAGCCAAGAATAATATAGTTGGTAGGTACTGGGGAAAAGAGCTTGTGATATTGTCCTAACCGTAGCACCATGCGAAGACCATAGTAGAGCCCAAGGGTGTCAAAACCTATGTTACTCATTTTTCCTTTAGTTCCAGAGGAGGTAGCTTTAATGGGAAGCTTGCTTGGGGGCATAGAAAAAAGCTGATGAGACTTAAAAAATAAAGTTGGGATAAATGGAAGCTTATGTAGGTCATCAGCGGTATGAAGCGCTTTTGGCGAGAAGTTTTTATAATCAAGTATTTTAGTATACTCAGGGCAGTTTTGATAGTGAAATGCACAGTTTTGTTTAACCGCCTCAAAAAAATGAGAATGAGTTTTTTCAAGGTCATAGGGATTTTTATGGGTAAAAACTTTTTTTCTATAATCCATTCGTATTCTCCGACATTTCTTTTTATTATAAGGGATAGAGAAATAAAAGACAACGTCAAATAGACGGCGTATGATGTTTAACTTGTACAAAGAACAATTAAAGGATAGAATATGAAAAAGAAAATAATTCTATAAGGACATAATGATGTAAAATATGAGAATATAAAGGCATAAAGGCATAAAGATATAAAGATATAAAGGCATAAATACGTAAGATATAAGATTATGACTATATAAAAATATAAGGCATAAGGACACAGGGCATAAAGCTATAACACTATAAAGATACAAGAACAAAGGACGAATGGGATGAGGATATGCGATATAAAGAGATGCGAAAATGAAAGATGAGAAGAAATGAAACCAGAAAAGAGGAGGTAGGGTATGAAGGAAAAAGAACTAAAATATATCATTCGAGAAATACGTCAGGAAGAAATAGGCGCTCTGGAGGATTTGTTATATGAAGCCATTTTTCAGCCAGATGAAAGCAAGCTTTTGCCAAGAGAGGTGATCAAGCAACCTGACATTAGTGTGTACATAGATGAATTTGGTGAAAAGGAAGATGATCTATGTTTGGTAGCAGAAGTGGAGGGCAAAATTATTGGTGCGGTATGGACAAGAATCTTAGATGGACAGATCAAGGGCTATGGCAATATTGATAGCAAAACACCTGAGTTTGCAATCGCACTTTTTAAAGGATATAGAAAACAGGGAATCGGAACAGAGTTAATGAGGCAAATGCTAGTAAAGCTTAGGAAAAAGGGATATCTAAAAGCATCATTAAGCGTAGATCGAGCAAACTATGCAAGAAGAATGTATGAAAAGGTGGGCTTTAAATCCATCAAAGAGCAAGCGCACGATTGTCTTATGCTCTGCGATTTGAAAGCTATAGATATGTAAAAATAACAGCTATTCTTAAATAAATGAATCTATATGGGATATAATAAAGAAGGTAATACCATATTGAAATTAAATACAAAATATTGTATTATTAAGTGAAAACTTTGAACATGAAAAGGAGAAGGAAATGAAGATTACATTAGCTTAATGAGAGATTTAAAATGAACAATTAAAGAAAGTGATATTCTTTTGTTGTGCTCAAAATCAATCGGGCTTGTGATCATCATACAGTTCTTTTTCATGGAAATATTATAGAATAACTTATAGGGATTAATGGATAGGTCTCATCAAATAGATTAAGACTATTTTTTGTAGATGTGATCTTCAATAGAAGTGTGCCATTAATGATTGAGAAGTAAGTTCTATAGTCATAGGATAAGACCAAGCAAGAACTGTAAGTGAACAAGAGGTTCATTTATGGTTTTTTTTAATTGTAAAAAACAAAGAAGGTTATCTTAGTGAATAAAGTAAGTGGAAAAGCCAATAAGACTTCAAATTTGATAAGGAGCTATTAAAGAATATCACCATAATGAGGTGATGATATGGCAGCGATTTTAGAATGTAGAGGTTTATGCAAAGAATATGGGGACCGCATGGTTCTAAAGGATATTTGCTTAGAGATTATAGAGGGAGAATGCTTAGGTGTAGTAGGAGATAATGGGGCAGGAAAAAGCACCCTCATCAATATATTAATTGGAAAGCTTGAAGCTACTGGGGGCAAGGTGATTTGGCACAAGAAGGCCCTTCAAATTGGTTATATGCCTCAAGCTACAGAATATATCAATAGAACGACTACCTTAAGTGGTGGAGAGCGAACCAAGGAAGTACTAACACAAATCTTATATAGCAAGAATGATTTATTGGTGTTAGATGAACCTACTAATCATTTAGACAATGAGGGAATAAAATGGCTTATTAAGCAGCTTAAAAAGTTTCGTGGAACAGTAGTACTTATCTCCCACGATCGCTATTTCCTTGATCAGTGTGCTACAAGAATCGTGGAGATTAATGATGGAATGGCAAAAAGCTATAAAGGAAATTACAGCGCGTATAGAGAAGAGAAACAAAGGCAATTTGATAGTCAACTGAAGCTCTATCTAGAGCAGGAGAAGGTAAAGGAACAAATCGAAGGCCAGATTCATTCTCTTAAAAATTGGTCAGATAAGGCTCATAGAGAATCTGCAAAAAAGGCAATTGCAACAGGCAACAAATTTGGGGGCAAAGAATACAACAGAGTAAAAGCAAAAAAGAAGGACAAAGCCATTAAGTCTAGAATTAAAAGGTTAGAAAAGATAAATGTTGAGGGTATAGCTAGACCAAAGGAAGAAATATCTATTTCTTTTCAGTTAGCTTCAGCTGAAAAAACAGGATCAGTGATTGTTACAGCAAAGAATATTGGCAAAACTTATTCTCATAAAACCCTTTTCAAAAGGAGTTCTTTTTATATAAAAAGAGGTGAACACATTGGCCTATATGGGGTAAATGGCTGCGGAAAGTCTACCTTGATTAAGGGACTTTTAGGCGAAGTGGAAATAGAGGGAGAACTAAAGATAAAAGAAGGTATACGCCTTGGATACATTAGTCAGGATGTTGTTGACTTAGATGAAGAAAAAAGTGTGATAGAGTTATTTGATGTGGCTACAAAAAGTGAGTATGCTCAGATCATAACAGCATTATCTCAAATGGGATTTCAAATAGGGCAATTATCAAAAAAGGTTGGCACTTTCAGCTTAGGAGAGCGTATGAAGATAAAGCTCTTACTGATGATTCAAGAGGGCTGTGAACTCCTTATCCTAGATGAACCTACCAATCATGTTGACCTTCATGTAAGACAACAACTAGAAGAGGCCCTTAAACAGTATACTGGAACCATTATCTTAATTACCCATGATCGCTATATGCTGAAGGAGATTTGTGATAAACTTCTGGTCTTTGAGCACCAAGATATTAGACGCTATGAATATGGCATTAATGACTATTTAGAAAGGCGTGAAAAGCAGAAAGTAGTTAAGCAGCTTACAAAGCCCAAAGACACGCTTATACTAGAAAATAAGCTGGCCTATATCATTGGTAAGTTAAGCAAGGAAACTCCAGGAACTGAGGCTTATCAAGAACTTGATAAGGCGTATAGAGAACTTTTAAAAGAAAAGATGGACAGTAGAATATAGCAATTTCAAATAATCGTTTACAAATATAAGAATATATGTTGTAATTGTGTGAAATGAGTATGAGACTTAAAGCATTTAAGAAAAGAGGCTTAGAAAATGGATAAACAGCAAAAAAGAGAATTAGCTAAGGCGTATACACAAGCAAAAACTATTGGAGCCATTTATTGTATAAGAAATACGCAAAATGGAAAGGTGCTATTAAGCAGCACCACCGAGTTACACGGAACAAAAAATAGGTTTAATTTTACAAATACAATGAAAGACTGTTTCCACATGAAACTTAGAGGAGACTGGAAGGTAATGGGCAATGAGGTGTTTGTTCTAGAAATTCTTGAAGAACTAGAAATGAAGTCTGAGCAGACTTTACAAGAGTTTAAAGCAGATCTCAAAGTACTAATGGAGATGTGGGAAGAAAAATTTGATGCAGCCATGTTATATTAAGCGTTATATAGCTGAAAAGTGAATAAGATAACTGAGTATAAAAGATATATAAGAGGCTATTATACCATAATGCTAGGCCATGTTATATAGGACATCATCTGAAGGATGTACTATATAGAGGAATACGTTAAGGTTTGTAATAGCCTGTTTTTGTAAATAAAATTCATTGAATATTTAAGATTTACTTTAATAATATTAAATGCTATACTTAATTTTATTAAAGGAGGGATTGGTATGGCAATAGAAGTTGTGCCAGGTTGGATGGTAAATTTAGATGATGAAGATATAATGTTTATCAAGAGTTTCATTATGGTATCTGGTTCACTAAAGGAAATCGCCAAGCAATATGAAGTAACATATCCTACTGTAAGACTGCGCTTAGACCGTTTGATACAAAAGATTTTGTTGAATGAACAAACTGAAAATGAACCTTATATTGCCTTGATAAAAAGGTTAGCCATTAATGATAAATTAGATTTTGATACAGCAAAAATTCTTATTTCAGAATACAAAAAAATAAGGGAGTGAAGCAAGATGGATAGGATTAGTGATATGTATTGGGGTGGTGATAGGGGTTATATGGCTACAAGTTTTTCTTTCCAAACAGAAGGGTAAAGGGCTTGGGCTCATTTTACCCATGAGTGGCGTTTTATTATCCGTTATAGTAGTCATAGGATTATTTATGTATAATGTGCCTGCTGCTACTAGCAACAGATCCGATATAGAGGGGAACATCATTTCTAGTTCCCAAATTGTAGCTCAACATAATGATGTAAACATGAGTTCCTTGGCAATTGGAATGGGGACCACTTTCGTGGTGAGCAATATTCCTACAATCATATTGTTATGTATCTATTTTGGGATAAGGCAGCAAATGAAAGTGGACAAATCAATTGAAAAAATGAAAGTTAAAGATTTGTAAGATTGGTTTATATGAATTGAATGATATGAGATGAATGATAGTAGAGATGAAAAAACAATGGATTATTTGGGGGGCAATCTGTGTCATTGCTTCAATTTTGGTTGGCTGTCATACACAAGTTAAGACCACTCAGACTGAGAAGAGACAAGAAGCTAAAAAGGGTAAAAAGGGTGAACAAACGCAAATAGCTACTTTGGATATGGAACAAGAGAAACAAATTCTCAGTGATAAGTTAGAGGAACTTTCTGGACCATTATTTTTAGCGTTATTTGCAAAAGATACCGAAGGACTATATACAGAGGGAACATTTCCTTTAAATACAGATATTTTTGGTGATGAGAAGATCAGACAACTATTTATCGGGGAGGTTTTGAAGTCAGATAGGGACTATGATAGCAAATGGGTAGTAGGTACAGCCGAAGAACTAGCTCTAGAAGAGCCAGAAGCTATGGCATATGATGTGTTTAATGGGGTTTATAAAGCATATTTCGGGAAGGATTTTGATATCAATCAAGCAACGCCATTTTTTAGTAAAACGAATTTAGACGATAAGGGATATGTGTTTTATATTAATGTAAGACATGGACTCAATGGTGTGGGAAATGAGTTCATAGCGGAGGATATTAGCTTTGATGAGACAACAAAGGTGTACACAGCCCAACTCAGCATACAATATATCAAACTAGAACAGATTTCAGAGCAATTAAAACCTACTGGAAAGGCAGAATTATGCTATAAAAAGGACGCAGGTGGCAATATCACTATTGTCTCATATGTTATTACGGATTAAGTAAGGGAATCACAGAGCTACTGCGCTTTCATAAAGTCAATAAAGGCTTGAGAAGCCAATGAGAGCGCAAAAGTTTTTGAATAAGTAATGCCTATGAAACGAGGCGCAATATAGACAGGTAGAGGTAGCTCAATTAATGCACCGCTTTTTAAATCCTCCATGACAAAATCCTTAACTACAGTAGTAATCCCAAGGTTTACTTTGGCGCATTCAATAAGGAAGGTCATATCTCCTGCAATGATATCAGGGGTAATAGAGATGCCTAACTGACCAAAGGTGTTTTCAATATGTAAGCGGGATACGCTATCTTGTGATAAGAACATAAAAGAAGCTTGCTTACAAAGTTCTTCAGTAGACAAGTTCTTAATGGTTTCATAGTAAGAAGGACCGCATACAAAGATATCTTGTATCTCTTTCAAAGGAATAAAATCTAAAGTATCATCACCAGTAAAGAAACTTACTAGGGCAAGGTCAATTTTACCTTCTTTAGTAAGTTCTATGTTTTTAAAGGTAATATCATTAATAAGATGCAATTTAATATGGGGGTATTGCTCAATGAAGTTTTGTAAGAGAGGCAGAAGAAAATGCGTACCCAAAGTTGAACTGACACCAATACTAAGCTGTCCTAGTTCTAGGTTTTTTAGTTTTGCAAGAAGGTTTTCTCCCTGCTCTAGCATGGTCATTGCATTATGGATATGTTCATAAAAAAGCTTTCCTTCAGGGGTGAGGGAAACCCCTTTTGACATTCTAGTGAATAATTGCACACCCAGTAGTTGTTCTAGCGCTTTGATGGATTTACTTATAGCGGGCTGAGAAATAAAAAGTGCTTCAGCAGCCTTTGAAAAGCTTCCATATTGAGCGACCATATAAAATACCACATAGGAATGAAATTGGCTCTGCATTATATAACCTCCAGTTATATCTGATATAAAATAACGATATATCTATTATAAAACGATTTGCTGTAAAAAGGAACAAAATATGCCATTCATATCAATTCAAAAAATGCATTCTCACGATATAACGCCTAGTTATATAAGAAATGAAATATTGGCATTTCTATTATAGGGCCATTAGCAATAAAATGAAACGAAATAGATCATATTTAAGGGGGCAGAATTATAATAGATTTTTGATATAAGCTGCATTTCATAGACCCACTTGGGTCTTTTTTGTTGTAATCAAAGTTGGAGAAAATACCTTGTCATACATAAAAGCCGCCACTCATAAAATTAAAGATACCACTTTAATTAGGAAAAATAGGTAAAAGGAAGATGAGGATATAACTAGCCAGGAATATCCTTACCATGATATGATAAGCAGATAGGATTGGAGGAAAAGCATGAGTGATTACAAGGTGATATTTGAAGAGGAGCAGCACTATTTGGAGGCTGTTACGGGATTTTTGAAACAGCAATTAGCTTTGGATGATCAAGCTCTAACCGTCCAAAAGAAAAATCTAGTTGCCTTAAGAAAAGAAATGTGGGCAGAGGGTGTGCCGGCTGCCGATGATTATGATAGAAATATAGAGCTGAACCAGTATCACACTATGGAGAGAATGGAAACATCTCAATATGAGCAGAAACTAGCGAAGCTTGAAAAATATAAACAGATATTAGATAAGCCCTACTTTGGACGATTTGATTTCGCTGAAGAGGGTGACGGCAAAGAAAAAATATATATTGGTTATCAAAATGTGATGAAGGATGATACCTATGAGGTTATGGTATATGACTGGAGGGCGCCGATTGCCAGTATGTTTTATCGTAATGAAGTGGGCAAGGCAAGTTACCATGCGCCCTGCGGAGAAATTCGTGGAGAGGTAGAACTGAAAAGGCAATATGAGATTGAAAAGCAGCAGCTTAAATATTATTTTGATTGTTCCTTGACCATTACAGACGAACTACTGAAGCAAGCATTGGCTGGCAATGCTTCTAGCTATATGAAAAATATCGTTGAAACCATTCAAAAGGAGCAGGACCTTGCAATTCGTGATAAGGGTAATGACCTACTTATTGTCCAAGGTGTAGCTGGTAGCGGAAAAACTTCAATTGCAATGCATCGAATTGCTTTCTTGCTCTTTGAGCGTATGAGTGAGGGGCTTACAAGTGAAAATATCATGATTATCTCACCCAATCGTTTGTTTGGTGAATATGTTTCAACCGTACTACCACAGCTAGGGGAGGATAATGTAGCCTATAGTACCATGGAGGACTTTTTTGAGACTTATTTTAGAGGAAGTCTTAAGATGCGCTCTCGAAATAGTCAATTAGAGCATATGATTACTAGCAAAAACAGGGAAAATATCCGAAGCAGTGTTCATTTTAAAGGATCTAGAGAATTTATAACCATACTTGATCGTTTGGTAGAAGCATACGAAGGGCAGTTGATTTGCTTTGAAAATGTATACTATGGGGAAACTCTAATAGCAGATAAGAACAAACTGAGAAAAAACTTCTTAGATAATCCTATCCAAATGGCAGTGGGTCGCCGTCTAAAACGTATAGAACAGGGCTTATTAAAAAAGCTAAAGGATGTAGAAAAGCTTAAGCAAAGAGAACTATTAAAAGCCATACAAGGAAAAGGTGGCTATAGAGATGAGGAAGAGGTAATCGAGCAACTTGAGGCCTATAAGCAAGCCACTTTAATGGCCATAAGACGATTCGTTAAAATAGATTGTTTTAAACTGTACAAAAATTTATTTCAAGATGAGAGACTCTTTAACAGACTATCTGCTGATTTGAACTTACCGGATTATATAGAAAATATTCGTAGATTTACTGCAAGAAGCTTAAATTCGGAGATGGTGCCCTATGAGGATGGCATGGCGATGCTCTACTTGAAGTTAAAGTTAGAAGATGAGCACCTTTATCCTCATATTAAACAAGTACTTATTGATGAAGCACAAGATTATTATCCACTTCAATATCAAATATTAGGTGAAATCTTTAGAGGCGTTCAATATACTGTATTAGGTGATATAGGCCAAACCATTGAAAAGAACGAGACAGAAGAATTATATGAGGAAGTCATAAACCGCCTAAAGCCCAAAAGGGCGTTAAAGTTATGCTTAAACAAAAGCTACCGCTCTTCATATGAAATTAGTATGTTTACTCAAAGGCTGAGGGGAAATACAAGCACGGATATTGCCTTTGAAAGATATGAACAGCTACCGGTAATCGGTCAACATGAAAATGAAACCCAGCTGTTTGAATGGATGGAAGGTAAAATTAGCGAGTATCAAAGGGATGGCTACGAAACGGTGGCAATTATATGTAAGTCTCAGAGGGAAGTCAATCATGTGTATAGCAAGCTTTCTAAGTCCCTAGATATTCATAGAATAGGTTTAGAGGAAGAGGGATTTTATAAAGGCGTTGTGATTATGCCTATTTATATGGCAAAGGGGCTAGAGTATGACGCAGTTATCGTTTATGAAGTGAACAAGACAGCTTATCAAGAAGATGAAGATAAACAACTTTTATACATTGCATGTACAAGAGCACTACACAGATTGGCATTATGTCATACAGGAGAGATGAGTCCATTTTTAAAAGAACAATATACTAGCTAGATTTTTAAAAATCTGCAAGTATTCAAATCTTGGCAATAACAAATTAATATTTAACAATAATTGTGACTTTTAAGGTATAATAAGCCTGTAACAGGCATCAAGAAAGAGGATGCTTAGGCTTAGGAGGAACAAATCTTGAAGGTGTTTATAGTAGAAGATGATGATTTAATTTTAAGAGAATTAGTAGATTTCTTGACCAAGTACCAGTTTGTGTGTAAAACAGTGGAGAACTTCCAGAATGTTGTGGAGGAGATTTTAAAATCGAACTGTGACCTTATATTATTGGATATAAATTTACCAAGCTTAGATGGCTTTGAAATTTGCAGGAGAGTTAGAGAGAAATCGGATATACCGATTATTATGGTTACCAGTCAGAATACAAGTATGGATGAATTAATGAGCTTAAGAATTGGGGCGGATGATTTTATAACCAAACCATATGATCTTCAGGTGTTACTGGCACATATCCAAGTGGTTTTAAAACGTTGTAAGAATCATTCTGGAGGACTTGTCTTAACACATAATGGATTGGCTTTGAACATAGGAAGCTGTGAAATTTATACGAGTGAAGAGCATATTGAACTTACTAAAAATGAAGCCATTATTCTAAGGGTGTTAATGGAAAACCAAGGCGTGATTATAACCAGAGAAGAACTGATCCAACAAGTATGGGAAGATGGTGACTTTGTTGACGAGAACACCTTGAATGTCAATATTTCACGATTAAGAAAGAAGATAGAGTCATTAGGCTTTAAGGACTATTTGAAGACTAAAAGAAATCAAGGGTATATGCTATGAGATGGCATACATATTGTAAAAATAGAAGTGTGTTTCTTCTACTTGAACTACTGTGTATTTTGCTGATTTTCTTTTTCTTAGGAGCCTTTAAGATTTCCACAATCTTAATTCTTCTTGTGTGTGTGCTTTTGGTATTTGTTTGCTTGATTGGATTCCTTTTTGAATACATGAGAATGAAACGATACTATGATGAAGTTTTTCGTATATATGAGCGTTTGGAAGAAAAAACCTTGCTAGCAGATATGATTGAAAGACCAGATTTTTACGAAGGCGAAGTTTTCTACGACCTTCTGGTAGCGGCAAGTAAAGATATGAATGATAAAATTGGGCTGTTAAAACAGCAGCAGAAGGATTATCTTGAATACATTGAGTTATGGGTACATGAAATTAAAACGCCTCTTGCGGGTATGCAGTTATATTTTAAAAATCATAAAACAGAAGATCGCTTTGAACTTCAAGAACAATTAGCACGTATTGAAAATGATGTGGAGCAAGTTCTATTCTATGCTAGAAGTAGCAATTTTAATCAGGACTTTATCATTGAAAAAGCAAGTCTTGAGGAACTCATAAAAACGGTCATTAAAGAAAATGCGTTAATACTTATACAGTCCCATGCTCAAATAGATATGCAAAAGGTATCAGGCCAGGTATATACAGATTCAAAATGGCTTCGCTATATCATTAAACAAATCATAGAAAATGCTGTAAAGTATAGGAAGGAATCACTAGCTATTACCTTTTCTACCGTGCAAGAAGACAGTAAACTGAGCTTGTTGATTAAAGATAATGGCATGGGAATTAAAGAAAGTGATATCCAGCAAGTTTTTAAAAAGGGTTACACAGGGACATTGGGAAGACAATGTCAAAAATCAACTGGAATGGGGTTATATATCTCAGAAAAACTATGCACTAAATTAGGTATTCATATTCGGATTGAGTCGTTGGAGAACATGGGGACAACAGTCATTCTTGAATTTCCAAACTACAAAAAAGCTTCGTACTAAGCGGAGCTTTTTTTCTTACAAAAATGTAAGCTTAGAGAAAGATAATTCAATAGGACTTTTTTTGCGTTCATGGTAAATTGTTCTTGGAAGGGGAGAAGACAAAATGAACGTATATATTAATCCGATTGCAAATGGAATTGGGATATCACTCATGCTGATTTATTTAGCATTTTTTCCAATACTGATTCATCAATATAGAAAATATGGAACGGTGAAAGTCAGGGGAAACATTGTTAAGGCATCTTTTGTTGTTTATATGATTACGGCTTGGTTTATGACCATTATGCCCTTACCTTCTATTGAAGAGGTGGCGGCAATGAAAACTATACAGCCAAATCTTAGACCGTTTCTTTTTGCTCAGACATTTTTCAATCATTCGGGTTTTATACTAGGCGACCCTAGAACATGGATAAAGGGCATATGTCATTCAGCCTTTTACACAGTAGCCTTTAACGTGGTATTAACCATTCCACTCGGTGTTTTCTTAAGAAAATACTTTAAGTTAAGTTTAGGTAAGGTGGCCACTTTGGGGTTATTAGTAAGCTTCTTTTATGAGATGACCCAATATACAGGGTTATATGGCATTTATCCAAAAGCCTACCGCTTTGCAGATGTTGATGACTTAATCGTTAACACATTTGGGGCAGTGTTAGGGTATTTTTTAGCAAATGGGATGGGGCGCTTTCTTCCAAACCCCGAACAAGATCAAGTAAAGATTACAGAAAAGGCAAGTTTAGTGAGACGCGCTCTAGCGTTTATAATTGATTCAGTGATATGTACGATGTTATTTGAGACTGTTCGTGCAGGTATTTGTGTAGTAATGCCAGAGGTAAAAGTAGATTTTTTGTTGTTTTTAATGAGTGAAATGATAGTATTTATAGTGATCCCTTTGCTAAGAAAAAGGAAGCAGACGATTGGCTGTTTTGTAATGAAACTATCCTTTAAAAACAAAAAAGGTGAAGTGGCCAAAACAAGAAATATATTGATGCATAACGTATTCATTGTAGGTTGGTTACATTTTAGTCAAGGGCTACAATACGTTAATAGCTTATATCTATTAGAGGGCATTTTTCAAATAGTATGCGTGGTTTTTTGGCTCCTTTTTGTTGTTAAGAGTCTAGCTCAAAAAAATATCTGCTATTTTTGGGAAAGCTGGAGTCAGGCATACATAGAGGTTATTACTAAATCATGAGATTGATGAAAGATGATGTGATGAGAAGAAGTTCAAAATAGATTTATAGCTATTATAGGGAGTGATTTTGAAGTGGAAATAGTACTACAGGCTGAAAATATCGAAAAAGTTTATGGCAATAGAGGCAATGTGACACGTGCATTAAATGGTGTTAGTTTTTCTATTCAAAAGGGCGAGTTTGTGGGCATTATGGGAGCGTCAGGAAGTGGAAAAAGTACACTTTTAAATTGTATTTCCACCATTGATACGGTCACAAGTGGACATGTATGGGTGGAGGGACAGGATATTACCAAGTTAAAAGGAAATAAGCTAGCAGAGTTTAGAAGACAAAGACTGGGATTTATGTTTCAAGATTATAATTTGCTGGATACTTTAACTGCTTATGAAAATATAGCTTTAGCATTATCCATTTTAGATGTGCCTACCAACCAGCTAAAAAAGCGAGTGGTTGAAGTAGCACGAGCAGTGAATATAGAAGCTGTCTTAGAGAAATATCCTTATCAAATGTCAGGTGGCCAACAACAAAGGGTAGCCTGCGCTAGAGCAATTGCTACCAAACCAGCGCTAATCTTAGCAGACGAACCAACAGGAGCCTTGGACAGTAAATCTGCTAAGCAATTACTAAATAATTTACAAAAGCTAAACAAGGAAGAGCAAGCAACAATCCTAATGGTTACCCATGATGCGTATACTGCAAGTATTGCAAATCGAATTTTGTTTGTAAAAGATGGTGTCTTATTTAATGAAATCTACAAGGGTGATGACTCAAATAAGACTTTCTTTAATCGCATTATGGATGTACAGGCAATGCTTGGGGTGGGAGAAGGTGTGTTAGGTGACGAGTAAGTTAGTTTCAAGAAATATGATAAGAAGTGTTCGAGATTATGCCATTTACTTTCTTACCGTTTGTTTGGCAGTATCAATGTTCTATGCATTTAATGCGATTTGTTCACAACCAGCTATGGGAAACCTAAGCAAAAGCATGGCAGTTTGGGGAGATAGTCTTGAGTCTTATATCAGCCTATTGTCTAAGTTTATATCAATCGTACTTGCCGCATTAATCCTTTATGCCAATCAATTTATCTTAAAAAGAAGATCAAAAGAATTAGCTATTTATACAACCCTGGGAATGAAGCAAACAAAAATAGCGAGGATTTTTGTGTTAGAGACGCTTTTGATTGGAACGGCTGCCTTAGTGGTAGGCATTAGTGTTGGATTTTTTCTTTCACAGGCATTATCTGCATTAGCCGTTCAATTATTTGTAGGAAATGTGGAGCAGCTTACTTTGGTTTTTTCAATTCAAGCGGTGAAGGAAACAATGATTACCTTTGTGATGATTTACCTAATCGTTGCTTTATTGAGTGTTCGAAGTCTTGCTAAGATTCAGCTCATTGATATGTTAAAACAGGAGCGTGTTAATCAAGAAATAACAGTTTCTAATAGCGTGCTATCTGTAATA
>JAEXBC010000089.1 GCA_023457875.1 Bacillota bacterium
CCATGGATTTAAAATCCCCCTTCATTTTTAGTCTTGAAAAGTATATCATAGTCTCCTGCAAATTTCCACAAGAGACTTCAAGATATCGGATAATTTGACACGGCAATTTCCTAAAATAAACAACAAATATTCAGATATAACAACCCTATCCACAGCTTTATGTTAAATAATAGGCCCTTATCCACTTGTTATCCACATTCTATCCCACTTATCCACTATTGTATACAACAAATCCTTATTCCCTTTCATTTTTTTCCGCTTTATATCTACAGATGGCAAATTTAATGGCTGTATAGCTTACCTCTTCTGGAAGTGTCTCCTTAATGGGTTTTAGAAGCTCTGTGCCCAACCTCTCGATGGCTACAGCAATTTGCTCCTCATACATCTCGGGGATAAATGCGCTGCACTTAACCTCCATCCCTTCTTCAAAGCATCTGATTAAATGATTCTCAATAGTTACCTCTGAAAGGTTTCTCATCTTTGCAATTTCACTTAAGGTGGCGCCTTCTTTATAGAGCTTGTAGGTCTCTTTATGGCTATCTCGCTTACTATATTTTGACGCGCTAGGAGGCTGATTGATAGAATCGGATAAACTGCAAAATGTTAGCTCTGGCCCTTCATCTTGGGTAGTGCTTACCCTTCTCACCTCCTCTAAAAGGAGGTGATTTTCTTCCACATATAACTGAATAACCTCTATAAAATAATGTCCATATTTCTCCAGTTTATACTCGCCTACTCCTGAAACCTGTAGCATCTCTTCAGGTGTGATTGGATAGTGCTTAGACATTTCCTTTAATGTCGTATCAGGGAAAACCATAAAGGGCTGCACCTTTTTCTTATTAGCTATCCTTTGCCTTAACTTGCGTAGCTGCTCAAACAACTCATGATCTATATTGATATCCAACTGTTTCTTTCTATCTGTAGTGGTTTCTTTAAGGATGATGCGTTTTATGAATACTTGCTTTTCTCCTCTTAATACTTGGTAACTTGTCTCATTTAGCTTAAGCACGGGATATTCTGTTCCTGCCATCTCCAAATAACCCTCTGCAATCAGAAAGGAAATAAGCTCCTTGATGGTGTCTTTAGGGTAGTCACTCATAACCCCATAGGTACTCAGCTCGTGAAAGCGTAAGCTTCTAATCCTCTGGGTGTTGGCTCCCTTTAATACATCCGCCACTTGGCTGCTGCCAAATCGCTCCTTCATACGCTTTACACAGCTCATAATCTTTTGGGCTTCTATAGTAATGTCAGACTGAGTGGCATCATTATTGCAGCTTCCGCAGTTATGACACCCTTCCTCTAGGGCCTCTTGTCCAAAATAAGTTAAGATATAACTTCTAAGACAGCCCTCTGTATTGCAATAATCCACCATGCTATTTAGCTTTTCATATTCTATACTTCTACTCATCCAGCTGCCGTTTTCAATGAGAAAACGATTGGTCATGATATCTTGCGTACTAAAGAGCAAAATACACTCTGACACTTCTCCATCTCGCCCTGCACGGCCTGCTTCTTGGTAATAGCTCTCCATGTTCTTTGGCATATTATAATGTAAGACAAATCTAACATTAGGCTTATCAATACCCATGCCAAAGGCATTGGTGGCTATGATTAAGGGCGACTCATCATAAAGGAAAGCTTCTTGATTGAGGCTTCTTTCCGTCTCCGTTAAGCCTGCATGATATCTGGTGCAGCCAAGTCCTAGTCTATTGAGCCTATCCCAAAGTTCATCCACATTCTTTCTAGTTGAACAATAGATAATGCCACTTTCCCCTGTATGCTCCTTCAGATATGCTTCTACCTCTTTGAGTTTGTTATTGGGCTTTCTTACTTCAAAATAAAGATTAGGTCTATCGAAACTGCCCATTAATCCAAAGGGGTCATCAAGCTCTAAAAGTTTGATGATATCTTCTTTAACCTGGGGCGTTGCTGTTGCAGTAAAGGCAGCGACAATGGGTCTTTGGGGCAGGTAAGCTAGTATTTGATGAATGCGTCTGTAGCTGGGCCTAAAGTCATGTCCCCATTGACTGACACAGTGGGCTTCATCCACTGCAACCATAGCAATAGGTATCTCTTTTATAAGCTCTAAAAAGCTATCTGTCTCTAGTCTTTCAGGGGCGACATATAGGATCTTATATTCTCCTACCCTAGCATTTGCAATAATCTCTCGAAACTCAGCGTTACTTAAAGTACTATTAATAAGCTCCGCCTTAATACCATACTCTTTTAAGGTGTCTACTTGATCCTTCATCAAGGAAATAAGAGGAGAAATAACGATCGTCACACCCTCCAAAAGAAGGGCTGGCACTTGATAACAAATGGATTTTCCTCCACCTGTAGGCATGATCCCTAGTGCATCCTTGCCTGATAAAATGGCATGGATGAGCTGTTCTTGACCAGGTCTAAAACCATCGTATCCATAATACTTCTTTAAAATATTTAGTGGCGTCATGAACCTTTCCCTTTCTATAAAATAAATAATTCCTTGATTTCCTCTTCGGACATTTGACTAATAAAGGCTTCTCCTTCTTGAAGCACACTTTCCGTTAAACCTATTTTCTTGTCCTGCAAGGCTTTAATTTTCTCTTCAATAGAATTCTTGGTAATCATTTGAAACACCTGTACCTTGTTTTTTTGTCCAATACGGTAGGCCCTATCCGTGGCTTGATTTTGACTTGAAAGGTTCCACCAAGGGTCATAATGAATCACCACATCTGCCCCAGTCAAGTTAAGACCCGTCCCTCCTGCCTTTAGTGAAATAAGAAATACAGGCACTTCGCTGGTGTTAAATTCGTTCACCAGCCTCATTCTTTCATCTGCCTTTGTTGCTCCTGTAAGCATGAGGTGCTCAATCCCTTCACTATAGAAGCGTTCTCTTAAAATATCTAACATACTGGTAAACTGAGAAAACAATAAAATCTTGTGTCCTGCTTCTATACTATCCTTTACAATTTCCATGCATTGTTCTAGCTTTTCGCTATTTTCGGTGTAATCTTGAAGATAAAGGGCTGGATGACAACAAAGCTGCCTTAATCGTGTTAAGAGTGCCAGCATTTTTATACGACTTGCCCCTGCACCCTTTGCTTTCAGTTCTTCCTCCATCTCTTGTTTAGCTAGAGCCAAATGGGCGGTATAAAGCTTGCGCTGAGTCTCCTCCATGGTATTATAAATCACGGTTTCTGTTTTATCTGGTAGTTCCTTTAATACATCTCTTTTCAAACGCCTCATAATAAATGGGGCAATCAGCTTCTTTAGTCTACTGGTGGCTACTTCGTCCTGATTTTTGACAATTGGGGATTCATAGTTTTTCTTAAATTCAGTGTAAGAAAAAAGATAGTCTGGCATTATAAAGTCAAAAATGCTCCATAACTCAGCTAATGAATTTTCAATAGGAGTACCTGTTAAGGCAAACCTTATTTGTCCTTTTAA
The DNA here is from genome assembly GCA_023457875.1 of Bacillota bacterium. Classification (GTDB taxonomy): domain Bacteria; phylum Bacillota; class Clostridia; order Lachnospirales; family Cellulosilyticaceae; genus Cellulosilyticum. The sequence continues at coordinate 3,430 of JAEXBC010000089.1, forward strand.
CATTTTAAGAGCTTTCGCATTAAGGGTATTGGCATTTTTAATATACTGGGCTTCATCTGCAATACAGTACTTAAGAGAGATGTTCTCATAGCTATCAATATCTCTCTTTAAGAGTTCATAGGAGGTAAGCAC
>JAEXBC010000090.1 GCA_023457875.1 Bacillota bacterium
TGTAAATATCAAAAGTTTGGTTACCTTTGCAGCGCAATCACGCAAGGTGCCATAGCTCAGTTGGTAGAGCAAAGGACTGAAAATCCTTGTGTCCCCGGTTCGATTCCTGGTGGCACCACCTTTAAAAGACTGCAAATTTGGTAAATCCCTGAAATTTAGATGTTTCAGGGATTTTCTTTTTCCTCTAATCCGCATATTTTTGGCAGAATTACGCATTTCCGCTGTGCTAAATCAGTAGAGGCAAACCGCTATCTTGAATCGGTAAAATTACGCCTGTACGACATTCATCGAACTTTAGGGGATGAAAACAAACTGATCAACCCGATGGAGGTCAAAAGACGTTTTCTCGGACTAGATGAAAAGCACCTGATGTTCTTTGACGTTTTTCAGGAACATAACGACAAATGCCATGAATTGATTGGCAAGGATTACGCCAAAGTAACTATATCCCGATTTGATACCTGTTTAAGATATTTCAAAGAGATGGTTTTGAAAAAGTACCATCTAAAGGATATTCCCATAAAAGAAATAAGCCATGCTATCATTCACTTCTTGAAAGCAAAGAAGGATTTGCAGGAAAATATGGTAATCTGCTATATGAAAAAAGTAGTGAAGAAAATCACCAACATGGCATTAGCTAATGACTGGATGGAGAAATATCCATTTATCAACATCCGTTTTCATAAGCAGGAAGTACACAAGGAGTTCCTGACCAAAGAGGAATTAGAGATCATGCAAAACAAAGTGTTTAATATTCTCCGATTGGATTTAGTGTGTGCTTCCTTTTAAATCGGACTGTTTTAAATTAGATAAATCTAATTAAATTTGTCAAGGTGAAGCTGACACAAAAAATCAAATTCAAAAGAAGATACAAGCGTTAATAGTCAATTCCAATAAAGGTACATAAAAAAGAAAACCTAACAATATCATAGTTCACAGCTTTTTTGTTATATTTGCAATATTCATACACTTCATCAATTAAGAAACTGAAAAATGGCAGAAATTGGTTATTTACATTTGTCTGATTTACATATCGGTGAAAAACATCAAAAAGGATTAATATCTCAAGCAAAAAGAATTCTGTTTGATGATATAAGTTATATAATTCCTAAAATAGGAAAAATTGACATTGTATTTTTTACTGGTGATTTAGTACAAAAAGGAAGCTGTGATGAATTTGAATTATTGGAGTCATTTCTAATCGATTTATGGGATTTATTTAGGCAAAATAATCAAAATCCATATTTGGTTTGTGTGCCAGGAAATCATGATTTAGAGCGAGTTGGCAATGGTAATAATCCAATTCAAAAAGTTTTATCAAATTGGCTTAATGAAAAAGAAATAAAGGAAGAATATTTCTGGAATAATCCTAATGATTATATAGAATTTATCAATCAAAGATTTCAAAATTATTTAAATTGGTACAAAAATACTTCTATCAAAAAGGCAGAAGATATCCATTGGGGATATGTACCAGGAGATCATTACTGTTCTATTACTGTGGATGGTCTAAAACTAGGATTGGTAGGACTTAATTCTTCATTTTTACAACTCTATGCAGAAAATGCAAGAAATAAGATTGGAATATATAATAAGCAAATAAATAGCTTATTTGAAGAACATTATTTAGAATGGATAGGCATGCATGATATTTCAATTCTGCTAACGCATCATTCTTCAGATTGGTTTGAAAAAAAATCCTTTGATGATTTTAATCAAGAAATTTTTTGCGATAATAGTTATATTGAACATTTGTGTGGCCACATGCATGAACCTTTATATAATTCAACCTCAATAAATGGTTTTCCAGCTAAAAAATATTGGATTTCTCCATCATTATTTGGATTAGAATATTTTGGCGAGCAAGAAAATAGGATTCACGGTTACACCGCTGGAATATATAATATTGAACAGGAAAAAATAACAAAAACGACTTGGCCTAGAATTTCTATACGTACCAAAAATGGAACTTTAAAAATTGTACAAAATGATGAATTTAACTTGGATAAAGATACTGCTTCACTAAAAGAAATACTTCGAGATTCTCTAAAGTCAACGAATACTATTTTGGTTGAAAAAACTAATGAATTGCCGGCAACTTCTGTAAGCAAAATTGAAGAAAAATCCGGAAATCTTTTCGGTAATAAGATATTAAAAAATAGTTGTTTGTCTAGAACTATATACAAGGAACTTCATTCTCATTTTAATATTAGGTCGCAAGAAAGAAATAAGGCAATTTGTTATTTAATATCTCATAATTTCTGTTGGATAACAACAAAATTTGGATTAGGAGAAGATGAATTCATTGGATCTATTTTAAGTCAATCTGATATTAATTCAGCAAACTGCTTTTCAATTAATTGTGATGAAGTTGCAAATATAGAAGATTTGATAGAATTATTTCCAAAAATATTTTCTTTAAAAGCCACTAATTTCTTTGATGTTATAAATGAAATTGATCGTCCACTATTAGTTTTCAATAAGATAAGCGAAAACTTAGCACATAATGCTACTGATTTAAAGAGTTTTTTGCAGACAATATTTGACTTCTGTCCAGCACTTAAAATTATTATCATTTCTGATATTATTCCTAATAGTCGCTTTTTTGATTACGTTGAGTTATGTTCTTTGGATATCCCAGCTTTAAAACAGTACATTGAACATTCTCAAGAAATACATAGTTCATTTACATTCCTTGAATATGAGAAAATACATAGAATTTCAAGCGGTATACCATTTTATATAGATAGGGTTATTGAGCAATTAATGTTTCGTCCATTATCCGATATTAGTGATATGGAATTCGAATTACTACCTAATAGTGACAGTGATAATTTTCTCCCAGAATCAGTAAAAAATACGATTAACTATTTACATCAAAATGATGATAAACAAGATAATCGTAGGTTTGCATTGCTGTCGATTATATCTTTATTGCATAATGGAGAAACATTTGAACGTATTAGACGATTTGATCCAACTAGACCTTTTTACCCTGATGATATATCATATCTATTAAAAAACAAGTTAATTGAAACAATACAAGTTAATTCTATATTTGAGAACAAACAAGAAGATAACGATCTTGTAAAAATAATAAAAGTTTCTAGAACTATAAGAGACTACATATCTTCCTTGCTAACAGACTCTGATAAAAATGAGATCTACAAAATGGCATGTAATTTGTATTTAGGGTATAATTGGAGAAGCTATATCAAATTAATTCCATCTAAAGACATAGAGTTAGACATTATAATTTATCAGAATATTCAAATCGCAATTAAATTCATCTTATCCTATAGTATAGAAGATAATAATGAACTGGAAACTCAAAGAGTCGCAGGAGTATCCTTGTCTCTTATTGAATATTATTCAAGAAGAGGAGCGTATAAAGATGCAATATTATTAGCAGAAGAAACCTTGTTATCAATCAAGAATCTTGCATTTGAGGGGTTAGATACCATTGAAGTGCATCTTACTAAAAGTTTAGGTGAGAATCTTAGAATGAGTTCATTCCGTAGCAAAGCTGTTTCAATATTAAAATCAATATGCGATGATGAAAAGAACAGTTTGAACAAGAAAGAAAGAAATGATATAAGACTTTCTATAGCATATGCTTATGAGTCTGAGAATAATGAGGAAGAGGCTATAAAATATGCCAATCTTATAAAGAAAAATGAAGCGGATAAAAACAGTAGCATATATTTGGCAGCAGAATCTGTAATAGCTGGTTTTATTGTGGATAAAACTCTTAGAATAAATAAATTAAACTCGATCAAGTCTAAAGCTGAGAAATTGGGTTATTCCACTTTGAAAGCAAATATAATATTAGAAATTTGCAGGTTAAGTAAAGATGAAAATCAGCTAAGGCAATTAGATAAAGTTATCACTGAATCCCGAAAAGATGTGTACAATAAAATAAGAGCAATAGTTTTAAAGTCTGAAATTATATTACAAACAAAAAAAATTGAAGAAATTACAGAAAGTGATTTGTTAGGATTAAATATTGCATATAGCTACACATTCTATCAACGTCTGAAACCCTTATTGAATAAATGTCACAAATTAGTTTGGCAATATTGGGACAAACAAAATCAATTTGATCAATTGCTTAACTTATTTAGATATTCATCTTTCGTTTGGAGATTATGTAACGCAACAGAAGAAGAATTAGGTTATATAAATAAGCTACAGAGTAATTTGGAATTTATTGATTGGTATGAGAAAAATAGAAATAGTATCAACAGCATATATTATGAGCAAAGAGTTTTCGCTTTATACAATAAAAATTCAATTAGTAGATAGATAAGATTATACGTAAATTTAAAAATAACGATCTTTGCCCTCAGTATTCTCCATGAGCAAATTATCGCAAAAGCACGTAGTAAATTAGTGGGATAATTCATGAGATAAGCTTGAAATATAAAGTTTTAAACATCGGCATGGTAACTCTGTAAGGAGAACCTTAGGCGATATACAACCAAATGAGATATTAAAAAATAGAATCGTTCTTATAGCGAGCAAAACGATGAGAAACAATCGCGTGCTAAATCATGTGGATTTCCGAATGGAAAAAACTATATTCTCCCTCCAAACATTTTTTCCCGGTCGGTTGTTTTATCACTCAAAAAGGAACGATATATGCAATCAGAAAGCCACCATCCAAATACACTGGGAAGCTCGGTACTGACAGAAGAACAACGGGCCAAATTGTCGCCACAAGATATACTTAAATTATTAAAAAGCGGGAACAAAGATTTTACCGAAGATCATCTTACGATAAGAAACAATACTCAAAGAGTTCGGGATGCAGCAATCGGCCAATACCCGTTAGCTGTCGTTTTATCCTGTCTGGACTCAAGAGTTCCGGTTGAAGATATTTTCCATCGAGGTTTAGGCGATCTGTTTGTTGCCAGAGTTGCGGGAAATATCGTCAACGACGACATACTAGGCAGTTT
>JAEXBC010000091.1 GCA_023457875.1 Bacillota bacterium
TTTATAGCCTCTCTGGACTTCTTGATAATGATTACCCGAAGGCAAAGGAACTCTTATATAGTTTAGCGAAAGATAATAGACTAGAAGAGATTATTGTTTATTCATTATTAAATAACTTACGCATACATCCAGAACGGAGTTTGGAATTTTATGACCTTGTGTCTTCATTCACTAATTTTATAAGTGACGCAGCTCTAAAATTTTATTGGAAAATTTATTTATTGAATGATGAAAGACAAAAAAAAGCTGAATCTAAAATCATTGATATACTAGATCAACTAACTGAGGGTATTATAAATACCAGCATTGGAGAGTTGATATTTATGGATTCAATAAACGATTTTGTCCGTACTTATATTGAGAAAGTCGTATCAAGCCAACATTTCACGATTAAGCATATTGGTCTTTTGGACCGAAATATAGCGCAAATATGCGATGCATCAATGCTTTTTTCTATAATTACTGAAACGGCTAGTCGTTTTAAAATAAATATCAAGGTGGATTTATTTGATAATTCTATACGATCTGTTTTGCAAAAACATCCTCAAGAATTTATGAATGGAGTAATCTCTCTTATTATAAATGATAAAGGATTTGTTCGTTATATTGGTAGACAGATTTGGGATTCGAATAATCTCATAAATAGTGATTTTAATGCTTTAAAGTTATCAGAGGAACAGCAATTCAAATTTGTTATATCAATGTTACAAGATTGTGCAAATCCGGATAATAGATTAAAAAAACTGCTACCATTGCTTGATTCTAGCAATAAGTCAGTAGTCCAGCTATTACGAGATATGTTATATAGTTATGTTGATAATTATATGGGTGCAGTTATGGATATTGTAGGCTCTTGTAAAATTAAAAATCGTAATGCTATCGCTTCTGTTAAAGAATACTATGAAAATAGAAAAGAATTCATAGATAAGAGATTTGAATGTAAGGAGCTCAGCCCATTATATACACAATATTCTGAAATGAAAGAGTTTAGACGCTCGGACAGTGAACACATGAAAGAAATAATTAAGCGATCTGAAAATAATAGCGGAAGCAGCTTCTTAGATTCATTTCCAACTGTTCTGTTAGCCAAAGGTGGAGGTTTCAGAGATGAAAATGGCAAGGTAAGTGAATTGTCTTGTTTTTCTCATTCAATTCCATTTCCAGCTATGTATTATGCGTTGGGAGATACTGGAGAAACTGAAATGAATGTAAAAATGTTCTCGAATTGGGATAATACAGATGATTTATGGAAAATATTATAGTTAGAGAATATATTGAGTCTTTAAATGAGACTAATGAATTAGATTATATTTTCCCCTTGCTATTAGAAAGTATGGGGTTTCGACTAATAACTACCCCCAAAGATTCAAGAGGGCAATCCCAGAATGGTAAAGATATTGTGGCGATTAGAAAAGACGAAGATGAGCGAAGTTATAAATATTATTTTGAATTAAAGGGTTTTTTCGCAAAGGACATTAATGACACAACCTTTCTAGCGACGGATGGTTTTAGAGACTCTATGTTAGCGGCAAAATATAAGGCATGCAATGATGCGTCAATACCTCGATTCAATGATCTTCCTGTAAAAATACTCTTTGTGCACAATGGAGCTTTAAAGGAAAACACAAGAGATACATATGATGGCTTCGTTAAGAAAGAATTTCCTGATGGAAATTTTGAGCGCTGGGACATATATCAATTAACCGACTTATTCACTAAATATTTATTTAATGAATACCTCTTGACCGATTCAGAGAGTGTAAGATTGTTTAAGCGTACGTTGGTTTTACTTGATGCACCTGATTATGATTTCTCCGATTTTAATACTCTAGTGAAGAGGCAATTTGAAAAAATGGGTAATAATCGCATCCTATCGAAAAAAAGAGAAATTATAAATTTGTTTGCAACATTAAAATTGTTGACTGCTATTGTTTTCAAATATTCAAAAGAAAACAATAATTTACATCCGGCTAAGCAGTGTGTTAATTATATAATATTGACGACTTGGTCTTGGATCTTAAAGAGTAGGATTGAAACAAAAGCGCATGTGCTGAAAAAATTTGATGGTCTTCTAATGGTGCATCAAAAGATCTATTCTGAATACATTGATCGAACTTTAATTTTTGCTTTATATCACCACGGCTTGTATTCTTGCAATGCTTCATCATTTGAATTAATAGGTTATCCATTAAGATCTTTTGACTACCTAAATGACTTGATCTATTTCTGTTCTCTTTCAAACTCTTATTGTCCAAAAAAGGTTTACAAGGAATATATTATCAAGCAAAAAGAGTTGATAAAGCAATTTATCAATTGTAATAATGGCTGCTCCTCCCCATTGTTAGATAACCACTCTATTCCAATTCTGCTCGTGGTTAAATTTATATTGACTAAGAACCCTAGTGAATCCGATTTCAAGTTCATAAATGAGTATGTGTTCAAACTGGTTTATAATATAATTATGACATATAAGAAAAGAGGAAGGCTTCCTGAATTGCATAGTAATAGTCTGGAATTAGCCAAAAGCTATTATAAAAAGAGTGATGACTATTGTGATCAATCGTCATTGCTTCTTGTCCTAATGTTTGAATTAATAGCCTATTTTAATGCGAATGGGCTTTATCTCGAATTGAAAAAAATCATAGAAAAATCAAAAGTGAACCTTCAAATCGCATACCCTATTAACACTTTTGATATAGAGCAAATGCTTTTCGAGAAAAAACTACATAATGAATTCAGTGTTGAGACATCCATAAAGCTACCAGAAACACTTGATGAGTTTAAGGATAGTTATATTAAAAAGTATGACAAAATAGATTATAAAACAGACAAAATGGGATATGGATTTCTGCGAATATTGGCTCATATTTATTATAAGACTGATCTTTTTCCAGATTTCTGCAATGTAGGCTTTTTGACCCCTCTTACAGAAAAAGTGAATCTAGAATCAATGAAATAGATTAGATATTTAAAATCTGAAATGCTCAAAAACAGATGTATGCAGCTAAAAGAATATGCCGAGATCCTTATTCTAGCCTCAATAATCGTTCATGTCAAGTCTGAGGTTCTATCTTGATGTTTGTTCTCTCACAAGCCTCATCTTGCCCCTCGCTTAAATTTGATGGCATGTTGATACCGGCAAGTTCTTTCCAATTGTCATCATGCCAGTATTTAGGACTACTAAGCGGTTCGGGGAGACTTGCAAGTTCTTCCCAAATATCACCATTCCAGTAGTCAGGATCATCAAGTGATTCAGCATTGAGAATATTTTCTAGGTCATTGTCTGTATTCATAAATTGTTCTGTTATAAGTTATAGTTTTCATCTAAACGTTTGATGGCTTGTTTTAAGGCTGATAGAGGGATTTTATACTTCTCAGATAAGTATTGGTACGTTTCGCTCTTTCTTCGCCCCTCAGACAGCATAACTCTGTATTCTTTGAACATGTCAAGGTACATAATATCATCTGTACTGATTCCCTGCCTAGTCATATTGGCAAACAGCTTTCTGTATAGAGATAGTAATTCGAATACTTTCATCGTGCGTTGACATTAATTTGATGTGAAACCCCTATTTCAGTAGCATAGGTCAATACTTCGCCAACGGTCATACCCTTCTTTGCGTGACGTTCCTGAAGAAGTATGTCTGCAATGTCCCAATTATCCGGCAAGCCTTCACATGTCTGACTTACGGTTACATTTATGCCATTACTTCGCAAAATTGCCGCTTTTCCGTCCCATTTTGAGAACATTCCACTGTCAGGGTACAAGATTACCCTTTTGCCGGCCAAAGGTTTTAAAACGCTTCTTTCCGTCCATTTACACCCGTTGCAACCGCCTGTTGCTATCCAACTAACGTCCGGCATCAAAATAGAGCAGATAAGAGCCGACTTCTCACTTTCAACAATTCCCACTCGTGAAGCATTTTTGATCAGGTGGCAGCCAAAGAAAGTTTGCTGTAAATTCGCCTCGTAGTTCTTTAGCAATGTTTTGCCGGCAAACCAAATCTTATCCATTGGCCGGACATCAGTTGTGTACTTCTGCATCTTATCGTTCCATACTTCTGCCCGATCCTGCTTCTTCATCCGTTTGCCGGTGACAGGATTATAAGCCATTACCTTTATTTGGCACAATCGGCCTTGTTCGTCTATCTGTGGAAAGATGGTGGCCAACCCGTTGTTATTGCTCCAGTGTCGGGATGTGCCTACTCGATAGAGATCAAAAGCAAAAGCGGCCTCAGCTTCTCCGAACTCTTTGGCCATGAAACGAAATAGATTGTTCTTGCTTCTGTAGGCATCTCGTTGGAGTAATGATATAGGCAGTAACGACACGGTCACAGTCTTAGCCGGTTGAGGCTGTTTCCATATGGAGAAATCAATAGATTGCTTATTTGGGTACTGCTTGAAATAGTTACTCGGTGTGAGATGGTACCCACATCGTTCCCGATTGCATCGGCCAACTTCCGGGGCTATGGGCTTTTCTTGGGCATCAACATAAAAAGTAAATTCTCCCTTGTGACCGCATGATGGACAAACGTGTCTGGTTTTCATTCCGGCGTATTTTTGTAAGTGATATATTGGTTCGTTCATGGTCTAAAAAGTTGGTATATTTAGCCTGTTTTTTAGAATGGTATAAAATATACCATGAAACAGGTGTATATTCAGTCTATATTTGGTATATATTCGGTCTATTTGGTATAGGTATATCGGGCTATATATATAGATAGCCCGTATACTACCGTAACCTATACTCCCTAAAAAGGCAGATTAGAAGGCCTGTCATCTATGGTTGGAAGATGATACATGCCAACGTTGTTTTTGATAATTAATCCTCTTTCAGCTGCATCACGAATCTTATTCTTTGCGGCTGCTATCTTGATTTTAGCTACACCCATAATCTTAGTGCATAAATCAGCATAAGAAATCGTATTTGGTAACTTTGGCATTGAATCGGATATAATCTGTTTCAGCTTATCCACTTTTGATTGTTTCCCCATGTATTCAGCTTCGATGGGCAGTCCTTCTACAATTGTGAAAGCAAACTCAGCGGGCCGCATATCTCTTGTTTTGACCCATTTACAGATGGTTGTATCTCCTTCCGCTTCTGCATAGATGGCAGTTTCACATTTTCGTAGGGCCTCAGCACCAAGATGTCCACGTGCTTTCTCGCTACCTACATTGGCGTGAATAACGGTGAGTATATGACAATCGTACTCCTTAGTGAGGGCTAGTAAATCATTAACTACAGCCGTGGACTGTTCCGAATTATTCGGGTCTGCGATAAGATCACTTAGCCCGTCTAGTACTACAAAATCAGGATGATACAGCTTTAGGCACGCTACGAAAATATCATGTCTCATTGTGGGCTGATATTCCCGCAACATGTGAATGATAATATTCTCCGAATTTCTGTTTGTGGGTAAACCTGCAATGCGGTGAAGCCTTCTCCCTATCTTTGCCACATGGCCGGCCGCCTGTTCAGTGTCAATCCAAAGAAGTTTTCCAGTTCCGTTAGGGTTATCTAGCCCCATACATCCGTTTTCGTTCAGAAATGCAGCTGATATTCCAGAGCAAAGAAAACTCTTTCTTGAACCGGGTAATCCAATGATGAACGAGAAGTTACCTCTAGTACATATGGGTAAATCTTCTTTTGATACTAACATTTGCGGATCGGGAATATTGAGAGATAAATCTAGTCTGCTACTCTTTATAGCTTCCATAATAGCAGGTTCGGCAATTATTTCAGGCTCCTCAAATTCAGTCATAATTTTCTCGATAACTTCACTCATTATTTCCTCCTTTCTCGTCCAACAAATAGAGTTTGCATCCATTGGGTAAACGACAATCTACAATGTTCATTCGTCCCTTATGCCGTAGAACGGATATTGTTTTTCGACTGTCATTCCCTGATGTTAACTCATTCAGTTCTCGGGCAGTATATTTGCCGCCCTCTAAGAAAAGCTTACGTATCTGTTGGGTGATTTGCCTAGAAAGAGTATCTTTGTTGGCATCAATTGAATGGGTGGGATTGGATGTTCTTTTCATAAGGCATCCTTTCTTATTTTGATACTTTTTTAGCAACACAATAGCTCTCGGCTTTCGCCTCCAATTCCTTCTTACTCGTTCTCTTACCGCTAGATAGCCATGTGTCAATCTCACTTTGCAAGAAACGTAATCTTTTACCTCCTTTGTGATATGGTATTTCTTTTCGGCTTACCCAACCGTAAACAGTAGCTCTTGCGGGACGGTCAGGCAGATAATCCGCAAGCTCATCTATGTTAAACCAATGATCTACATGGATATTATGAACTTTATCTTTTTGTGCTATGGCCTTTTCTAAGGCTTCTACCTTGGTGATAAGATAAGCCATTGCTTTAGGCATTGTTTCAAGTGTAATTACTTCATTCATCGTTATTCTCTACTGGCTTAGTGTAGGTTCTTGTCTTCTGCCATGAAAGAAAATGAGAACCACCATCCCGGTGTAGGATAGTGGTGCAAAAGAATGAAGTCTTATTTGGCATTAATTAGCATGCTTAATCATGCTAATTGCTTCTCTAATAAATCATTTAGTTGAGGCTCAAAATCTCTATAAGTACGGCTTCTGTTATCAATGCTACTTCCAGATATAGAGAAATTAATAATCTCATTGCTTAATAATTGTGCTAATTCATCTCGGCTAATATTCTGATCTATGTAGCCTTTGTTTCTAAGATATTTAAACCATTGCGCTACACATCCTTTCTGAGTTTTTTTATTGCCAATAAAATAATATTTTTTTTGTTCCCTCTTCAGCAGTGGGGGATCGCATTGAGTTAGCACGTTAATGTATTTTTCCCAATTATTGCAAGTGAATATATTAGCAAAAGTAAGCTTTATTTCCCCCTTGGAATGACTGGAATACTTCTCGTAATTCTCTATATCACTTTTTGTTTTGCTAGAATCAGGTGGTATTAGCTCTGCGAGAAAACGTGATTCGTAGTTATATTCATCAAATAATTTTTTGAAAACATGCCATTTCGTGTTGATACAAAAAGGTGATAATTGACATAGTGCTTTTACGTCAAATTCAAAATCTTTGTATTGCTCGTACAGATTTTGTATAATCTTTGCTCCTTTAAGTATTTTTTCATCATTCAATATTTTATCAACATAATCGGCTCCGTCAACGACCGGAATCCCGTTTAGTAATGGGTTGGTATAATTTAGTATAGACTTTACTCTATGGTAATCTTCATCGTTCAATTCCAACTTTTTTGGGATGTAATTAATAGAGTTGTCTATTCCTTTATCTAATATTTTATTGATCTTGTTTAATTGGATATCTATTAGTTCATTCTCTTTTATGATTTTCTTTAGTATACCTTCTTTGTCTAATAACTCGCAAAATTCTATTTGAGGGTTTTCCCTTTCCATCTTTTTGCATTCGCTATAAATTCTATTCTCTAACCATCCCTCAATTTGGCTTCTAAATGTCGCTAATTTGAGTTCGTCAAAAGATGTTGTTCTGAAAATATATCTATATATTTCATCGTACGTGACGGAATGGGTGAACACAAAGTCTAAGAATTTATCTACAGTTAAGCTAACTCCTCTCATTTTATTATAGTATTTTTATCTTTTCTATTGCTTCTCTTTTAGCCTCCTCTAGTGTCTTAGCATACACCATAGTAGTGCCTATATTCTTATGCCCTAACATCTTTTGTATAGTTGTTATTTGTGTACCGCTTGCAAGCTGTAAAGTTGCGAACGTGTGTCGGAAACAATGAAATGTCACGTTCCTTGTGATGCCTGCTGCTCCCAGCCATTGGGCCAAAGCCTTGTTAGTATAAGCGGAATAAACTAGTCCATCAAATATAAGATTCTCTGGATTGCCTCTTTCTCCACAAAGTTGTATAGCTTGTTCGGATATTGGCAACTCATCGTATTTACTTGTCTTTTGGATGATATATTTCAAGGTGTACTTACCGTTAGTTTCTGTAATCTCACTCCATTTCATTTTTCGTATGTCTGAATGTCTTAGGCCGGTTAGAGCCGAAAATAGAGCTGCCCGTTTCAGTACTAGGTTAGTGCATGGAGTTTCCACTAGTTTTCTAAGTTCATCAAGGCTTAAGAATTCCCTGTGTGTTTCTTTTTGTTTGATACTCTTTAGATCAGCATTAATATCTTTGGATAGGTAGCCATACTTATAAGCAGCCTTTATTGCAATTTTAAATTTGATGAAATAAGAAGCTGCTGTGTTATTGGACAAAGTAGTCTCCTTGCTTCGATATGTCTTTGCATTTTAGAGGTAATCTCGGAAACGTTCACACCAAAGCAAATCGATGTCACAGAACCGCTTTGTTTTTGTATTGTCGGATATCATTGTGTAGCTTTGCAAATATTTCAAAGTACTCATCCAATTATTGTAATTAGAACCTTGTTTATCACGTCCTAAGTCCCGAAAGTAACTTATGAAATCTCCTTTACTTCGTTCTTTCGCTTTTAATAATTCGCTTTCTGATTCTGTATATATTTCTGCTTTACTTAACTCATTTTGCCGGTTGTTCCTGATTAGTTCTGCATATCTGATTGTTTCTTCATCAACTTCACTGTATTTGTATGAACCGTCTTTGTTGGTTTGAGGTTCTCCGGTGCGTTTCTTTAGAGGAACGACATACAGCCCTAAATACTCCCTTCGCATTAACTCACCCGTCTTTGGATTTTA
>JAEXBC010000092.1 GCA_023457875.1 Bacillota bacterium
AAGATAGTGGGGACAGTTTTACAAAGACAAAAGACAACGGGGATGGTTCTCTAAAGACAGCAGATAGTGGGGACGGTTCTGCAAAGACAAAAGACAACGGGGACAATTCTCTAAAGACAGAAGACAATGGGGACAGTTCTGCAAAGACAGCAAATAGTGGGGACGGTTCTGCAAAGACAAAAAGTCTAGGGTCGTCTAATGACGAGGAAATGCAAGATGTAGTCACTTTAGCGATATATAACCATGAGGGGACGATTCTCTCTCCTGTTGAAGTAAAACTTGAAGAAGGCATTACGGTATTTGAAGTGTTAAAGGAAACTTTGAAGGAGAATAAGATTCAGATGGAGTTTAGTGGAAGTAATGAGGCAGTTTATATTCAGGGTATTAATAATTTATATGAATTTGACCAAGGACCAGAAAGTGGATGGATGTATAGTGTAAATGGGGTCTATCCGAGTGAAAGCTGTGGCGCTTATGTACTTAAGAGCAAAGATCAGATTGAATGGCACTACACTCTAAAATTTGGCGAAAAACCAGGAGAGCCTTTATCATGAGAAGTGCATTTGAAAAATATAATCCTTGGACCTATTTAGTGTATTTAATAGGAAGTATTATTTTGGCAATGACTTTATGGCATCCATTATTTTTGACCATTGGAATCATCCTCACAATCAGCCTTCATTTGGTTGTGGACCGGGGAAAAATGTTATCATCGTTTTTGGGCTTTTACATAGGAATATCACTTGTTACGGCTTTACTTAACCCGTTATTGTCGCATAGAGGAGCTACTATATTATTTTATTTAAATGATCAATGCATTACTTTAGAAGCTTTTTTATATGGCATAATCATGGGGTTATCCTTGTTTTTGATTCTATGTATATTTTCATTGTATCAATGCGTGATTTCTTCGGATAAGTTAATGTATTTATTTTGCAGGCGACTTCCTAGATTAACCTTAGTCCTTATGCTGTCTTTAAGAATGGTGCCTTTACTTAAAAATCGAATTGAAATGATCAGGGAGGTTCAATTATCTCAAGGAATCTGCTTGGAAAAGGGTAAGCTAAGAGCAAGAAGTCAGACGGCAATGGAAAACTTAAATACACTAGTTGGCTGGTCTCTTGAAGAGGTTATGCAAAGTGCAAGGTCTATTCGCTCTAGAGGCTATGGTGTTAAGAAAAAAAGAAGCTTTTATTTTAAATACCATATAGAAAAAAGGGATATCATTATTATGAGTGTAGAAATAATACTAGTCATGAGTATTATTGCGCTATGGAAACAAGGGGGGTACACTTTTTTTCCAAGGACTAATCTTGAAATAGATGGAGTATATACAAAGTTGATTTTGGTGGGTTATGTAGCTTACATGAGTATACCTTTGCTGATAGAAGGGTGGGAATGTTGTAAATGGAGATAATACAGATTAAAAACTTTAGCTTTAGTTATCCAGGGAAAGAAGAAAAGGTCTTAAAGGATATCAACTTATCCATCAGAGAGGGTGAATTTGTTGTACTTTGTGGACTGACAGGTTCAGGAAAAACAACGTTGTTAAATCAGCTTAAGCCCCAAATTACTCCTAATGGAAAAAGAGAAGGAACTATTTTTTATCATGGTGAGCCCATTCAAGAAGCAAATGAGGAAGAACTAGTCTCACAAATTGGAATGGTTTTTCAAGATCCAGACACACAACTGGTGATGGAAAAGGTGAGGCATGAATTAGCCTTTGGTCTTGAAAATTTAGGTTATCAAGTAGAAGAAATGCAAAAACGCATCGGAGAGATGATAAGCTTTTTTGGCTTTACTCATTTGTTAAATCAATCTGTTCAAATATTGTCAGGAGGTGAGAAGCAAATTGTAAATCTTGCTTCTAGCTTGGTTTTACATCCTAAAATTTTGCTACTGGACGAACCTCTAGCTCAGCTGGATCCGGTAATGGCTGAGAATTTTATAGAGCTTCTTAAGAGAATAAATGAAGAGTTAGGATTGACCATCATCATTAGTGAGCATCGTCTAGAGTACCTTTTAGCCTTAGCAGACCAAGTCGTTGTATTAGAGGATGGAAGAATAAAGGAAAAGGGTACAAGCGAGCTAATCTGTCAAAGACTATTTAAAGACACAAAATTTAAAAATTTTCTACCGCATATAGTTAAGTTGTATTTACGCTATGAAACAAATAAAGTTCCTCTTACTGTTAAGAAAGCAAAACAATGGGCAAGAACAAAAAAGTGGGAGTGTCAGTGTGACATAAGCCCCATAGTGGATAAAAAAGAAGAAGTTCTATACTGTAAAGAGGTTTATTTTGGATATGAAAAAAGGGAAAGTGAAATATTAAAAGGCATTAGTTTTGGTATTAAAGAAGGAGAATATAGCGTTATTGTAGGTGCCAATGGGTGTGGTAAATCTACATTACTGAAGCTTCTTGCAGGTTTGCAAAAGCCTCAAAGAGGTGAAATTTTATTAAAAGGTAAAAGCTTAAAAGAATTAGGACAAAGAAAATGGAATGCCTATATAGGCTATTTAGGACAAAATCCAAAGATTTATTTTAATGAAGATACAGTGCAGAAGTCTATTCAAAATAGTAAGAGATATATGGAAGAAGTAGATGAGGGATATATAGCCACTCTGCTTAAATTATTAGAACTTGAAGACAAATTAAGCGAACATCCCTATGACTTAAGTGGAGGGCAGCAACAGAAGTTGGCACTTTTAATCGTATTAATGAAAAAACCAAAGCTTCTTGTTTTGGATGAGCCCACAAAAGGTATGGATCCATTTATTAAAGAGGAATTTGCGGGTCACCTTAAAATGTTAAATCAAGAAGGTATGACTATAGTAATGGTCACTCATGATTTAGAATTTGCAGCAAAACATGGAGAAGAGGGAATGATGCTTTTTGACGGGAATATTACAAATCATATGCCTATGAAAAAACTATTAAGTGAAAATTTCTTTTATACTACAGCTATAGGTAAAGTGATGAGAGGGATTCTGAAGACTCCAGTGGTATGTGAAGAAGAGATACAGCAAGTGCTACATATAGAAAAAGAAGATAAGGTTAATAAAATGAAGGTGGGGAAGGCGAAGTCATGACAAATATAGTGATTACTGGTTTAGTGATGATGGTTTGCCTTGCTATTCCTATTGTTCATTTTGAAAGACGAAAAGTGAATGCTGAAGAAATTGTAGTGATAGCTCTGATGTCAGCGGTTGCAGCTGTAGCTAGAGTGCCCTTTGCCTCGCTTCCTAGCGTGCAGCCCACCAGTTTTATTATTATCATTACAGCCTATACTCTTGGTGCAGAAACAGGATTAATAGTAGGGACGTTAGCAGCATTGATATCTAATATGTTCCTTGGACAAGGACCGTGGACACCTTGGCAAATGTTTTGCTGGGGAATGATGGGGTTAAGTAGTGGTTTATTAAGAAATACATGGGTCATGAAGAATAAGTTTTTAAGATTAGCCTTTGGCTTTGGCTGGGGTTATTTATTCGGTTGGATTATGAATCTTTGGTTTGTGGTTCAATTCGAACAAGGTGTGTCTATCAAAGTATTTTTACTAGCCTGTGTATCAAGCTTTTATTTTGATTTAAATCATGCACTTAGTAATATATTTTTTATGCTGGTATTTTTTAAAAGTTGGGAAAGAATTTTAAGGCGTACTAAGATAAAGTATATGAGCTAGAAAAAAAGAAAATGATGTAATTCTTTAAGTATTATGTTTGGGATAATACGCATCAATTCCATTACTGTATCAAAGTGATTTAGAGTATAGCCAGTATATAGGTCTCAAGATTTAGATTTAATATTTAAAAAATATAGAAAATATATTATCAAAAAGATATACTATAATTAAAAATGATGCTTATTTAGCGAAAGGAGAAAAAATGAAAAGATTTTTTTTAGCTTTACTCATATTATTAACTATTTGTATATCCTTTTTTATATATCAGAAAAGTAATGACTATAATTCACTTAATGCTAATAATAATATGACCCAATTGGATAAAATGGAAAATGATCCTGTAGAAATCGTAAAGCGCTTTTTTGATGCTTTTGCAAATGCAGACTATGAGCGCATGAAAGTTTTATGTACTCAGGATTGTATTAACACCTATTTTCATGAGGGGGATGTATTTGGAATGGTATGGGCAAAGGCAACCAAAATTGGAACAGAAATAAGAACTTTGTCAGAAACAGAGTATAGTATATTTGTCGATGTGGAGATGAAAGCAGCAGAAGTCTCAGCCTATTCATCTAAAGATACCAGTACTTCATTTTATGTTGCAATTAAAAAGCAAGATGATGGAAGTTGGCTTATTGACCAATTTACAACAGGTTAAAAAGAGTATTTATAAAAGTTTTTTTGTGCTAATACCATGGTAATTTCGCCTTTTAAAATCTTTATAGTCATATTTATATCTTTTTAGGACTTTCAGAAAGAAAAATAGGCAAATAGTATTGACTTATGTAAATGGTTGGTGTATCATTATAAAAGTCGCCGCTAACAAGAGGTGACAAAATAAAAGAAATACATGAGCATCAATTAGGTGACATGGATTTCAAATTGCACTTTGAAAAACAAATACTACAATAAATATAGATTTGTAAGTTATAGCAATATAACTTGCGCCTAACGATAATTATGTACAAACATTATTGTCGGGGTGTAAAATCTACAATTTAACCGAATTATATTCTTTGTATTAATCATTAATGATTATTAACAAGGCACAATATGACCGAATTCAGTTAAGCAATGAGCATTCACATGCGAATTTGTTGTTAAATAGCCCCACCAGGGGGTGAGAAGCAGTAAATTCAATGAGAAAAGCACTCATTTCATTAACTGACTTCTAAATAGGTCAAGCTACTAAGAGCGTAGAGTGGATGCCTTGGCACCGAGAGCCGATGAAGGACGTGATAAGCTGCGAAAAGCTTGGGGGAGTTGCAAATAAACTTTGATCCCAAGATATCCGAATGGGGAAACCTGGCTGAGCAAACCTCAGTCATCCTATAGCCAATACATAACTATAGGAAGGGAACGAAGGGAACTGAAACATCTAAGTACCTTCAGGAGGAGAAAGAAACATCGATTTCCTAAGTAGCGGCGAGCGAAAGGGAAACAGGCCAAACCAAAGTACTTGTACTTTGGGGTTGCGGACTGCGTTGTGGCAAGAGGAAGGATAGACGAAGCATGTGGAAACTTGCATCATAGAGCGTGAAAATCCCGTAGACGAAATCTGACCGAAGCCTAGCAGTATCCAGAGTACCACGAGACACGAGAAACCTTGTGGGAAGCCGGGGGGACCACCCCCCAAGCCTAAATACTCCTCGGTGACCGATAGCGTATAGTACTGTGAAGGAAAGGTGAAAAGAACCCCGGGAGGGGAGTGAAAAAGAACCTGAAACTCTATGTTTACAAGCAGTGGAAGCACCATACGAGTGCAACCGCGTACTTTTTGTAGAACGGTCCGGCGAGTTATTCGTAGTGGCAAGGTTAAGTACCAGAAGGTACGAAGCCGAAGGGAAACCAAGTCTGAATAGGGCGCACATAGTCGCTGCGAATAGACCCGAAACCGGGTGACCTACCCATGGGCAGGATGAAGTTACCGTAAAAGGTAATGGAGGTCCGAACTCACGTCTGTTGAAAAAGGCGGAGATGACCTGTGGGTAGCGGAGAAATTCCAATCGAACCCGGAGATAGCTGGTTCTCCTCGAAATAGCTTTAGGGCTAGCGTTTATGAGAGTCTAATGGAGGTAAAGCACTGAATTTCCTAGGGGGCCGAAAGGTTTACCGAAGAATATCAAACTAAGAATGCCATATAGATACCATAAGCAGTCAGACTATGAGTGATAAGACCCATGGTCAAAAGGGAAAGAGCCCAGACCATCAGCTAAGG
>JAEXBC010000093.1 GCA_023457875.1 Bacillota bacterium
GGGTAAGTATAGCAAGGGCTTTTGTCAATCATCCTCAAATTTTATTTGCGGATGAACCTACAGGAAATTTGGATACCCATACAACTATAGAGGTCATGGATATGATTACAGCGATTGCAAAGAAGTATCAACAAACCCTTATTATTGTATCACATGATCCTGAGATTGCAGCGTATGCCCATAAAATTATCACCATACAAGACGGGGATGTCTATAAAATTGAAAAAAATACAGAGGATGGAAGGGAAATTATTTATGAAAAGAAAGAATAACAGGCTATGTCTATTTTTATGCCTAGCTTTAATGATTACTTATTTATTACCTAGTCAGAGTGCAGTATTGTATGCAGAAGGATATGCCACAGTTGATATTATTGAGGTGAACCAATCAAGTTCAAGCTTGCAGCCGGGAGATACTTTTAGCTTAATTGTAAAAGTTACAGCAGGTAACATCAAACCGGATTATCCAGCTTATATTTCTCATGCCTATGCAAGCGGTAGTGGTATTGATACCTCTAACATGGGCTTTAGCGTCAAGGATAATCCTGAAATTACTGGAACACAGGAGGAGCACGTAGTCGTTGTTTCAGGTTTGAAATATACAGGAGGTAGTAAAGAAGTAGAGGTTACAGTAGAGGTTGCTGATCAACTAGGAAGTTCGGCGAATTCAGTTACTCCCTATAATACAGACGTTGAAAGTTATACCTTATCAGCTAAAACGAGTGATGAATTTTCAGATGTCATAAACATAGAAAAGCAAGAGAATTTGCTGGTTAAGACAGGAGAAACTCAAAATGTTAAGGTGAAGCTAACCAATACCTCTACCTTTACCTTGAATCAAGCTGAAATGACCTTGTCATTAAATAGCAAGATAAAGGGACTCGAAATCACTAGTAACAAGGCAACCGTTAAAAATCTTAAACCAAAAGAAACCAAGTCAGGAAGCTTTACGATTAAAGCCAGTGAAGATGTACAAGCAGGTGTGTATCCTGCAACTGTAACAGTACTTGGAAATAGCTTTTCAGTTAACATACAAGTTGATAGTAATGTGGTTCCCTCTGCCTTGGAGGTAAGTGCAGCAGGAAGTACCATTTATACCCCAGGTGTATCAGGTAATGTCAATTTTGTCCTGAGTAATGTGGGACAAAGAGATGCTAAAAATATCCGTTTTGAAGTAGTGAACTCAGAGGATATTTCTATTGTAGAAGCAAGTAATGTCAAACGCTTAGATGTTATTTCAGCACGCTCTAGTCAAACTATTTCGATGAAGGTAAAAATAAATAGTAGCTATAAGGGAGATGCTGTACCTGTCCAAATTAAGCTGCAATATTTAAATTCCAATGGTGAAAAGGAAGAGGATGTTCAGTACATCTATTTAAGTACCTCTGCTTCAAGTGCAGCTTCAGAAGTGGTAATCAGTAATGTCATTTCACCTACAGGTATTTATCAAGTAGATCAGAATTTTACCATTAAATTTAATTTATCTTCAGTAGGTGGTGCAGAAAACTTAAAAATCGTTGTAAAAGGTGATGAAGGCATTGTGCCAAAATCACAAAATCTCTTCTTCCTTAATAAATTAGGAAAAGGAGAAACAAAGCAGTATAGCGTGACGTTAGCAGCAACCAACGGGGCTATTAGTAGTTCTCATGCCATTGAAATTTCCGTAGAATATGGAGATAGCAAAGACCCTACCACCATTAGCCAATATGGCAGCGTGAATATCACAAATCCTAAAAAGGATGAAGAAGGTGAGGATGGTGATAAGCTTAAAGGAAAACCAAAAGTAATCATTGGTGAATACGTGGTTAATCCGACCATTGTACAGGCAGGAGAAAATTTTGAGTTAGACCTTGGCTTTTTGAACACGAATCGTGAGCATACCGTTTATAATTTAAAGGCTAATGTAACCATTATTGAGGAGGGTGAAAATAAGACAGGGAATGTATTTACGCCTGTAGGCGGAAGCAATACCTTCTATATTGACCAGCTGGCCCCAGGAGAAACCCAGACCAAGCATGTGACGATGTATACCATTCCAAGTGCCTTGGCAAAGACCTACGAAATTACCCTTGAAATGGAATATGAAGACGAAAAGGGTAATGAAATTCAAGCGAGTGAAAAGATAGGTATTCCAGTAGAACAGGAAACCAGCATTGAGGTAGGAGATATTTATGTGGACTATGCTCAGGTTGGAATGGATACTACTTTATCAGCTACTGTGTATAATAGAGGGCGCACAGATGTTACGAACATGATGGTTTACATAGAGGGAATGGGCTTTACTGTAGCAGAAAATAAAAACTTCGTTGGTAATTTTAATAAAGGAGATTCTACGGACTATAATCCAACCCTTACTCCTAATGAGGCAGGTGTATTGAAAGGTGAGCTCGTTATAGAATATGAGGATACATCAGGAAAAACACAAGAAATTAGAAAAGCCTTTGAGTTCACCGTAGAAGAAATGATGATAGATGAAGGCATGATAGGCGAAGAGGGTATGATGCCTGAAGCTATGCCAGTTGAAAGTCCAAATAAAACAGTACTTTATATAGGTATTGCCATAGGAATAATAGTATCAGCTGTAGTCACCCTAATAGTTTTAAAGAAAAGAAAAGCAAAAAAAGAAGAGATGATGTTTGATGAAGAAGATTGATTTGGTGGGTATGAGTGTACGCAACCTATGGCGGCGAAAATTACGTACAGGGTTAACCATACTCGGGGTTGTCATAGGTGCTTCCTCCATTATCCTGATGCTTTCCTTGGGACTTGGTATGGAAAAAAATATGGAGGATCAGTTTGCCCAAATGGGTGACTTAACTTTGATTGAGGTATGGAGCTACGGGGGTGGTAGCTCTGAACAAGTCATTGATGATAAAGTGATAAAGGAATTTGAAAGGGTAGAACACGTCGTGCGTGCTATTCCTATGATTGATGATTTACAGGTTTATTTAAGTTCAGGGAAGTACCGTACACCTTATCCTTATTGGGGAATTTGTGTGATGGATACAGAAGATATCGAGGCAATGGGCTATAAGGTGGAGGAAGGAAGAATATATACCCAGGAAGAAAGTAGAAGTATATTGATTGGTAGAAATGTGCTTCAATATATGACTAAGAAAGGCAAGGACATTGATTATTCTAAAGAACTTGAACCCATGCCTTTTGTCTTAGGTGAAGATAAAATGAGTATGGAAGTGATAGAGTATGATTGGCAGACAGGTAAGCCTTTACTTGAAAACGAAAAAGGAAAAATCAAAGCACCTAAGCCTATCAAAGTTGAAGTTGTAGGTATATTTCCTAATACAGATTATGATGTATCCGAAAGAGTAATCATTCCTAGACCACTTTATGAAGAGCTTAAAAAGGAGCAAATAGCGTACAGGCAAGCTATGGGATACTATACTAAAGAAGACGCAGCCCGAGATAAAAAGAAAACCTATTCTCATGTGATCATTAAGGTGGATCATCGAGATTATGTTGTAAGAGCCCTTGAAGAAATAAAGGCATTAGGGTATGATGCATACAACAATATGGAATACCTTGAACAGGCCAAGCAAGAGGCGGCGGCAAAACGTATGGCACTTGGTGGAATAGGGGTTGTATCCTTTGTCGTAGCGGCTATTGGTATTGCCAATACCATGATGATGAGTATTTATGAGCGTACCAAGGAAATAGGTGTCATGAAGGTTATTGGTGCCCAGTTAGTCGATATCAAATACCTCTTTCTTATGGAGGCACTTTTAATTGGACTTATTGGTGGGATTTTGGGGGCGCTTATATCTTTGGGGATATCGGCAATCTTAAATGCTATAGGTGAGCCTATTGCCCTTATGTTAGGTATGTGGGGAGGAACGACGGTTTCTATTGTACCCGTGTGGTTATTTGCTGCTGGTATTGTCTTTTCAACGCTAGTAGGACTTATATCAGGCTATTTCCCTGCGAAAAAAGCAATGAAGCTCTCCGCTTTATCGGCAATTAGAACAGAATAACATATAAATGAGCAAGCTCTAATAAAAAAGTGATATGCCTTTTGAACGGTATATCACTTTTTTATTAGAGAGGTATTTAGTTAATCTCTGCCAATCTGGTAACGGCAACATAGATGCGAGAAATTTCATACCAAGTACCCTTGCCAACAATGCCATCTGGTGTAAGATGAAAGATTTGTTGGAAGGTTTTAACTGCCGTTTGGGTGGCTTCATCAAAATTACCACTTACTGCGACTTTAGGAATGAGAGGATAATTTCTTGCTATGCGATTAAGCTGTGTTTGAATGGTGCGAACAGGAGCACCACTAGAACCTAGACTAAGGGGAGAACTGGGATAGGACTCGGGATTTCCCTCCACCTCCGGCGCAGTTTGTATGCTAACGTCTCCATAGAAATTACGGAGGATTTGCTCTGCCGTATAGCCAGAAGCGCCTAAGTCTTTGCTTCCCCACTGTGTCATCCAGTTCGGACATTGTGACTTAACGCCATCACAGTATTGAGCAAGGAGAGGCTGCTTCACGTCAGGACGTTGCAAGTAAAGGTTGAAGCACTCTGCAACAACAGGGACGATAGAATCAAATACATTTCGACCATAAAAGAAGGCGTGATCGTAAGCCGTCGAGTTGGTAATGGTAAAAGGTTTACCTTGATTACGATACCATTCAGTAAATACACGATTCAGCGTAAAGGAGGTAATGGCGATTACATTAGCCTTAATGGTTTCTAAGGGCCAGGTAGGATAGATTTCTGAGCTTGCCACGTTGGCAATATAATCAACAAAGGGAACCGTGTAATTAGGTGCGTTTGCATCATTTGGCGTACCTGTATGGACAATCATGTATTCTGGAACCACCACACTATCTAAGACAATGAAACCTGAACCAGGAACAATAGGCTTAATGGAAGCTTCGGGTATTTTCTCGGGATAATTGCCGTATAAGGTGGCAGGACCAATACTAAAGATTTCTACGAGTTGACGGGTATAGGTATGACTTCCATTTGGATATCTCTGTAGGGCTTGTAAAAAAACAGGCTGAATAGAACGAATGTCTGTAAAAACCTGACTTCCATCAATAACGGCATCCACATAATCGGCGGAGGTGGTTTCTATTCGGTAGGTAGAATAGGGCATCTGGGTATTTAAAGGGTCTAAGCTGTAGTCAATAGGGGGTGCATTTAATTCAATCGGTGCGGTCTGGCCTACTTCATTGGTAACAAGTTCAGTAACGATAGTCGTTTCCCCAGAAGGTGACGTTTCTTTAATGGTTACTTGAACATTAGAAAGCGGGCGAATAGGACCCAATCCGGGATCAGAAGATAGCTGTACAATGAGCGTACCTAGATTCTGCCTTGCCACACTAGGGGGATAAATAAAATGAGCCATTGTCTCAGTCCCTCCTTCGTTTTTGTGTTAATAAGCTATGTATAATATATGAGATGCAAAAAAGACTTAGAACAAAAAGAAAGGATAAAATAAAGTTTATTGCACACTCTAATTAAAAAGGAGGTACAAGATCGTGCAACTAAAAAAAATTTACTTTATCCTTTGTATCATCTGTGGTTTAGCTTTACCTATATACGCAAAAGACAATAGCTTTAAAGAAATTCAAAAAGCAAAATATGGTGCTGATAGGCTACATACTTACCTGCACACGGCAAGTGGTTTAGAAGTGATATGGATTGAAAATCAAGATGTGAATAAAAGCTTTATATTAGGTGTAAAAACTCCCACTTATGATTCCACAGGTGTAAATCATATTATTGAACATACCCTTTTTACAGGGTCTATGGACTACCCTTCTTCAAGTTTATTTTTTGATGCGAGTGAAGCCTATCCCAACACCTATATGAATGCATTAACAACAGGTGACATGACTATATTTCCTTTTTCTACGCCCTATAAGGCCTGCTATAAAAAACTATTACACGTTTATTTAGATGCTATTTTTAAACCCAACATGGTGAATGAGCCCTATGGGTTTTATGAAGAAGCCTTTTATATAGATGCCGACCAAAATAGAGTGGCAGGTGTTGTTTATAATGAAATGAAGGGGGCATACGGTAGTAATGAACGCATTGTTTTTAGAACACTGAGAAATATGATCTTTGAGAAGAGTCACTATGCTCATGATAGTGGCGGTTCACCTAATGAAATCCCTACTCTAACCTACGAAAAATGTATACAAACCTATAAGTCAAATTATTATCCTGCCAATATGAAAATTATTTTATATGGTGACATAGAAATTAAAGAAAGCCTACAGGAAATAGCTTGTTATTTAGAAGATACAAACATCTATAAGGATGCTCCTAAAGAAAGCATCGAGCTAAATGTAAAAGAAATTAGTCCTAATACAACCGGGATCTACAAGGTGCTGCCTAATACAAGGAGTGGCTATTTAGTTAAAAGTTTTGTTATTAAAGAGCCGTTGAGTGGGGAAAAAATACAAGCCTTGGATTTGTGGATGACAGCTTATTTAATGAATACGCAGGCAGGTTTTCAAAAGCAGTTATTATACTATGGGCTTGGACAAGCAAAGTGGATTAAAGATGATGATTTACCCTATCCAGTGTATTCATTAGTGATTTCAGACTTGCCCTGTGATAAATTAGAGTATTATTCCAAGATAGTAGATGGTCTCTTGGCACAAATCCCAAAAGAAATGGTTCGTAATCACTTTGCTGAAAAAGATATTTTAGCTGAAGCAAGATGGCTGATGCTTAAAAAGGATACCAGCATAGCAAGAGGCATTGAGATTGGTGAGAGTATATTAGATGGTTGGGCGCATCATAGAGAACTGTCACAGTACTATACAAAGATGAATTATATCCAGGATGCCAAAACCCTCGATAGTAGTGCTTATAATATACTACTAGGTGAGGCACAGCGGTATACAGCCATGCTTTTACCTGGAGAATATCATCTGGAAGAACCCGAGAAGTTAACACAGCTTTCGAAGGAAGAATGGACAAATGTTCTTCCCAAGATGCATAAGTGGCAACAGCAAAAAATAAACCTAGAGCCAATCACACTCGAACAGCTTATACAAAAACCTACTATTAAATTACAAACAAAAAAGCACAAGTATTATACGGAAATGGTGTCACACATTGATGGTCAGTGGGCACGTTCTCAGCTTTATATAGGAACGGGCCATATCTCCCAGAAGGATTTACCCTATTTGTTTTTGTATGCCCATTTACTAGAAGAAAGTGCCAAGGAAATTACACCTTTTAGTGGAATGATCTCAGCTTCTTGTACAGCTTATTCAAAAGG
>JAEXBC010000094.1 GCA_023457875.1 Bacillota bacterium
TGCCACTACCGTATAAATATATTTTCCACTTGATGAAATCTCCATATCCTCAAAGCTTGTTCTTCTAGTGAAACCTATACTTGTGCCATCTCTAAAGATTTCATAGCCTAATACTTCATAGTTATCAGTAGAAGCCTCCCAATTTAACTTCACTGTGTTCTCATCTATCATCTCGCAAGTTAAATTTTGTACTTGTGTTGGAGCTTGTTGATCCTCTTCTTTCTTAGTCAGACTATTAGATACTTTGGATATGTTAAATGTATATCCAGAATCCACATCCTTGGTTAGAAATAGGTGATTGAAGATACTATTAGCTTCTCCTAATGTTATCTTTTGCTGATTAGTGGCTGATAAAATAGTCCTGTGATCATCATAGCAGTAAACTGTTGGTGTATATCCGTTCCCCACCACTTCATAGTCGCCTCTTATTTCTAATACACCACGTTGAAGATAAAATACCTTAGCATAATAGTTGTTTATCCTTACATTATTTTTAATCAACACATAATCGTTTTCATTAACCATCCCAAAACTGCCACCCGTTAAGGTATAATTCCCATCAACAATTAATTGCCCATTACTAATATTTACAACGCCTGCTGTTTGAGTAAGATTTCCTTTGACCCATAATTGATACCCATTTAAATCTAATGTGCCACTTCCCAAGTTTAGGTCCCCATTGATAATCGTATCTCTATCTAAGGTCCATCCACTCGTTTTGCCATTTTCATATTCTATGTTACTCTTTTCGTTAACTAATTTCAGATACTTTACATCTGTATTAAAGCTTATTCCTTGCTCTGACTTATTTCTTAAAATTAATTGTCCAAACTGACTATCACTTTCTTCCATTTGAATAACTTGCTTTTCGTTTCCACTAAATATCGTTTGATGTGCTTCTGTTGCATAAAAGCTTGGTGTCCATCCGTTTTTTTGTACTCTACAATTCCCTTTTAGTTCTAGTATTCCCTTCTCTAAGAGAATCACTTTAGCATAATGGCAACCTACCAAGTAACCTCCTTTTACGAGCATATAATCATTATCCGATTCCATTCTTAAATTACCATCGGTTATACTATAATTTCCCTCTACTTCCATTCTTCCTTCATTAAAGCGCAGTTCTCCCCCTACTTGTGAAAAATTGCCCTTTATAATCATTTCATGTCCATTTAAATTTAATGTCCCACTGTTTAAATTAAAATCTCCTTTTATGGTAACATCTTCATCTAATGTCCATCCTTGCACTTGACATACATTTAATACTATGGGTGTCTCTTTAGTATGTAACTGACTTACTTTTAAATAATTTTTAAATTCTACACCTTCTTCACTTGTATTGTTTACTATAAGCTTTCCAAATGTAGCATTCCCTTCTTCTATTGAAATGCTCTGCCTTTCATCTCCACTTAATATCGTTTGATGTGCTTCTGTTGCATAAAAACTTGGAGTCCATACACTATTTATCACTCTAAAATTTCCTTTTAGTTCTAGTATCCCCTTCTCTAAGAGAATCACTTTAGCATAATGGCAACCTACCAAGTAATCTCCTTTTACGAGCATATAATCATTATCCGATTCCATTCTTAAATTACCGCCAGTTAAGCTATAATTCCCCTCTATTTCTATTCTTCCTTCATTAAAACGTAGTTCTCCTCCTACTTGTGAAAAATTACCCTCTACAATCATTTCTTGCCCATTTAAGTTTAATCTTCCACCCTTTAAATTAAAATCACCTAAAACTTTGAGTGTATATCCATTCAAATCTAATATTCCACCATTAAGGTCTACATTTTCTAACACCATATCATTCATTAATGTCATATTAGATGATATAACTGTTGTAACATAGTCTTCCTTCGGTATACCCTCTGCTTTAAGCATTAAGGCAGGAGGTGTTGTCACTTCACTTGCTAAGGTTTCGTTTTCACTAAATACATCTGTATTACTTTGTACTCCAATAGTTCTTTCTATAGTAGGTATTTTCCCATACACTACCTGTAAACACAAAGCTATTACCAAAACAATACTTATCGTCTTCTTATATCTCATCTTTTTCCCCAATCGTAAACTTTATTTTTTATCTTTTGCTATATACTGTTAACTGTTTCTGCTTATTATCCCATAGGTACTGCAAACCAAACGCCCCACAAATATCACCTATTGGCAAAAAAGTTCTTCCATCTTTAATGGCTGCACATTCATTAAGCATAACTTTTTTAGAATCTACCAACATATAAGGTTGTCCAATTGTAATCTCAATTTTTTTCTCCCCTAAAATGGTGATTACTCTTGAATTTTTATCCCACTTTATCTTGTCTTGGGAAATATTTAATGCATAAGCCATATACCTAACTGGTACCATTAATCGATTATTTTTAGAAATATAGGTAGCTGTATCAATATTTATTTTTTCACCATTTAGCCACAGTACCTTTTGATTTAACGAAAAAATCACTTGATTTTTATTCTCATTACTCTCTTGCTTCTCATCTTTATTTCCTTCTTTATTTCCTTCTTTATTTTCTTCTCTATTTTTCTGAGTATTAGTCTGACTTCCTTGATTGTTCGGAAGCTGCTCACCTGAGTTTTTATCCTGCTTATTATTTGGACTTTCTTGAGCCCCACCGCTACTATCTTCATTAGTCGTTTTCCCAGTTCCTTCTTGTTTTCCCCCTGTAGTAATAACCTTTACAATATTTCCTGCCTGATCATACTGATACTGAATACAAACCCCACTATCATATTCAACTCTAATCAACCGATTTAAATCATCATAGTAATATGATGTTGCATAGATACTTGATGCACACATCATTACCATCAATAGTATTGCCGCGACCCTTTTCCCCATATTTCCCTCCAAGATTTAATTTTTTTCACATTGAGTCTATTCTAAAATATTTAAAATAATATGTCAATTTTCCCACTATACCCTCATCAGGTTTAGATAATGCAACATTAGCCAAATTTATCTGCACGCGCAAAAAAAGCCACTACAGAGTTATTCACTCTATAATGGCCATAAATAATGATTTAACTGATATTTACTTTTTCTAAATATTTAAATTGGAATCTGACTATTTCATTATTTCTATGGCAATTTTCTTTGCAGCATTTCCAGACACAACATCTTTATGCTTGCTGTCTTCCAAGTAAATTGCAAAATACGTTTTAGTCTCATTTTTCTCTGAAAATCCAATATACCAAGCCTCACCATTAGTCCCAGAACCTGTTTTTCCATAAATTTCACAGTTCTCACTGTCATCAATTGCCATCATACTTTTCAAAACATCAACCTGTTCTTTTGTATAGTGGCTCTTCTCTTCAAATATCTTAGCTAACATTTGAACTTGCTCTAATGGAGAAATTTTTAATGACGAGCTAAGCCAAAACCCATTCAAATCTTGTAGCGGGTTTACATTGCTACCTTCCCATTCAGATATATCACCATTTCCATACTGTAATTCCTTCAATTCCGCCGCTACCTTTTCTTGCCCTATAGAATCTATAACTTGCCTAAAATACCATATACATGACGTTTGAAAGGCTTCTTTTAATGGCATATTCTTATTCCACAAATCAATAGGATATTTTGTCCCATTATACTTCATAAGAGAGGTTTCACCTGCTAATACGCCATAATTTAGTCCCATAAGCGTAGATATGATTTTAAAGGTTGAATATGGAGATACCTGCACTTTACACATCTCTTGATTATAAGCCAAATACTGATTTTTAAGCGGATTATAGATTACAGCACAACCATTTAAGCCATTAAAATTTTTGCTATAATCAACATTTTCCATAACTATTTCTTGATTAATTCTATCCGTTTCATTCTTGATTTCTGAATTTACATTATCTGCTTCAGTCTCTATTTCTTGATTTACACTACCTGTTACATTCTCAATTTCTTCCGTTTGTTCTTCTACAATAGCATTTTTGGTTTCTACAACGCTTTCTTTGCCATTAGAACATCCTACAAAAACACCTAAACATAACATCATAACTAAAAAGCCAGTATACTTGAACATTTTTTCTTTCATAACAATCTCTCCTTTAAATAAATTCAAATCTATTTTTAAAATGCCCTGCCAATAAATGATTTTTATTAGGTACGGCTCATTGTAGTATAACTTAACCTATTAACTGAATTGCTTATCATTAGAGAAAACTTATAAATAAACGCATTAAAAACTTTTTTTATTCACATCAATCTTTGCTACAACTATCGTGAAATTGATAATATATACGTATAAGATAAAAATGGTTTACCTATACTAACAACAAATAGCAACACAGTAAACATAAGTACTCAGATTATTACAAGATTAAATTACTTAAACCAATCTTGCTTAATCACTAGATTTCCTTTTATCAAAGCATTTTTTATCCTAATTATTAGAATTTATACAACAATTATATCATCTTTTGTTTAAATATAAAATATTTTTAGACATATCATTTTGTTAAAGGTGTGCTTTTTTCCTCAACAATAGCACATATAGTATAATTTAGGTTTATACAGGCAAAATTATTATTACATACAAGCCTATATAGAGGTGAGAGGCTCTGGCTGTCCGAAGATGCGACTTCGGAGTATTTCGTAAAGGTGCTTAGCGAACTTTTGGGATGGGTTTTAGCTTGACTGTCTGAGCGATAGCACATTTCAAGCGTTCATCTCAAAAGTGAAGCTTAGCGCCTGTAGAAATGCGAGATTTATAATTTTCTTGCATATTCTTTTTATATATTGTAATATTTATTAAAATCAGTAAATTTAACATAACCTTTACAACTTATATTGCGGTTCAAAAAAAAATATGCTATATTTTATAAAGAACATAACAAAAATCGTTGTTATCTTAACTTAAAGGAGGTACTCCCTTGGACTCACTAAATAGTATTTCCACCAACCGCCAATACACGACTTTTAATTTAATACCAATAGAAAAGTATAATGCATTTCAAAATATTGCTAATGAATTACGTGTTTTTATTGTAGAGAAAGGTTCAGTAACTGGACAACTTAATGGAAATGAGGTCACTTATCGTGCCCCTATGATTGTCTGTTTAAATGAAAAAGATGCCTTTACTATTTCAGAGTCTAATAAATTAAACGGAAAAGTGCTTTCTTTTCATCCTAGTATTTTTTCTGAGTACTTTGATTATGATAATGTAAGGTCTTTAGAACATTCTTTTTCTGCTGATGATATCAAGATTATTTTAGAACTATCCATATTCTTTTCCAGATACCAGGGTTATAACGGCGAAGTTAAAACTTCTGAGCCAGTAATTAAACAACTATTAAATATGATAGAGGCTTTGCCTTTAGGATCTGAACATCCCTCTTCTATGTCAAATAGGCTACTAGAAATTATTGCCTATATTCATAGATTAGTGAAAACCAATTCGATTTTGTCCTCTGCTGTGATTGCTGAGACCTCTTTTGAAGTAAAAGATGTCTTGCTCTATCTTCACAACAACTATAAGAACAAAATTACCATACCTGAGCTAAGCAAACATTTTCATGTTAACCGCACCACCCTCAGTGATCGTTTTTATGAAGCTACGGGGGAAACCATTATCACTTACCTGAATAAGCACCGCATCAACCTCTCGGCTATTTTACTTAGAGAGTCTAAACTCTGCGTTTCAGATATTGCGGATGAGGTGGGCTTCAATGATACGGCTTATTTTGCCAAGTTATTTAGAAAATATATGAATCATAGTCCTTCTGGCTATCGAGAAAGATATTATGCATTAACCCAACAACATAAGGTGGATGATCAAGAGAAGTCGTACTGACTTCTTTTTTTATTTTAAAGATTCTTAGCATACTAAAA
This sequence comes from Bacillota bacterium, assembly GCA_023457875.1. Taxonomy (GTDB): domain Bacteria; phylum Bacillota; class Clostridia; order Lachnospirales; family Cellulosilyticaceae; genus Cellulosilyticum. The sequence goes on from JAEXBC010000094.1 coordinate 5,844, forward strand.
AGGACTAAGCCACCTACGACTTAGTCCTACATCATGCATTACTATTAATCTTTAATTACTTGTAAGCTCTTTGAGCTTTTTAAGATGAATCCGTGCACTTTGCTTCGACATAAGTCCATACACGTTACCTTAGTAGTTAACTCAAACTAGGCACCCTTACGGCACATATGCTTTCTTACTTAGTGCTGCTTCCTTCCAGACCTGACACGGTTCATAAGTGCTTATTGCGCAAGACCCAATTCTCATCGCCACTTGCTAAGGGCAGCTATACAGCCTTATACCTCAGACAAAGCATCACCCCTGCTATAGCGGGTTGCAGGTACAGGGCACCGCTACCTCCCCGGCTAGCACGGAAATTTTTTGACGGATATTTCATCCGTCACAATTAACAGTATAACCTTTTTCATGCTATATGTCAACGCCTGTAAAATATTTACTCTGTACTAGCTTTCAAGGTAGCATAATGGCTACTTGCTACATTTCTCATCATTTGAACAATAACGCCCATCGTCATTTCTGCATTAAAGTGGTTCTCATCTGCCACGAAAAACATGGAGGCAATCACACCTTGATCCTTGGTTAAGACATATTTTACTGTAGGAAACGCTAGGTTCATCTGGTTAATACAGCTCAGGACTGCTTCTTCTTTTCCTTCTGATATTTTTGGAATGAGTAAAGCTTGTACGCCTAAGTATATGGTATCATTGATATCTATAACTAACTGTATTTTGTCTTCTCCCATTGGATAGAGGCTTCTGAAAAAAATGGTATCCTCAGTCTCTTGTTCCTGAAACATGGTAATCATTTTGGCTTCAATCATGTAATCTCTAATCAATCTTGCTTTTTTGTGTCTTGCATTTGCTGGCATAATGTCCCTCCATGGTTTTCATTTTTATTTCGCATTTTTCTAAAATAACTTTTAAGTAACTCACCTGCTTCTTCCTTACACACACCTTCTATGACTTCACAACGGTGATTAAGCTCTTGCATCTGAAGAATATTGAGAACAGAACCGCCAAAACCAGCCTTTGGGCTGTGTGCACCAAAAACAACTTTCTTTATTCTGGCTTGCACAATGGCACCACTACACATAGGGCAGGGTTCTAGTGTAATATAAATAGAACACTCCTCTAGTCTCCAGTCCCCTATATATTGACAAGCTTCATTGATGGCTATTATTTCTGCATGAGAGAGAACATTCTTATCCGTGTTTCTCCTATTATGGCCTCTTCCTACGATTTCATCTTTATACACGATAACGGCGCCGATAGGTGTCTCATCTAAAGCAAAAGCCTTTTGGGCTTCAATTAAGGCCTCTTTCATAAACTCAATATCTTTTTCCATAAAAGCTCCTCTTCTAAAAATCCCACTTACACAATTTTTAGCATAATTAAATTATATATTCAATTTGTGATTCTTACCATAGTTATTTTACAATAATTGAAAAAGCAATTGTTTATTGTACATCAGCTTCTCTCATTTCAATATTCAGCTGGCCTAAGCCAAATAGTAGTTTAATCTCTACCACCTTCTCATTTAACGCCTGCACTAAAGCTTCCCTTTCAAGCACCATGTTCTTGAGCTCATCATCATTTTTATCATAGTCTGCTTCCTGCTTCACCTTATCAATCTGAGTGGCCAACGCAGCTATTTCTTGTTCTAAGAGGGTTTTCTCTTCACTTTTTTGGGTTCTTTCCTGCTGAAGGGTGTTAATACTAGATAAATCAGAGTTGGAAACCTCTACATAGTAAGGATATTCGTTTCCATTACCACTTACCTTAGTACCTTTTAAATAAATGTCCACATAATACACCCCTGGTGTTAAAAAGCTAGTCTGTGAAAGCTTAACAATGTATTTTTGATCAGAGGCTTTATAATCTCCAAATAGACCTCTTCTAGGAATAGATGCCTCGTACTCGTTGGTGCCTGTAGCTGACGCCTTTTCAATAAACAGCGCCATATACGCATAATTTGTTACCGCGTTCAACTTACTATCTATATCCTTGATTTCATTTTCTAAAATCGTTAGCTGAGCGTCCTTACTTTGAAGGTCCTTTATACTTTGTTCTATTTGAACATCAACTGCTTCCTTCTTATTCTTAAGTTCAATCTCTTTATTATCTAAAGCTTTATATTGATTGCGAATCAAATAAATATTACTATATATGGTATTAAACTTAGTATAAGTTGCATGATCTAGGATATGTGTTTGATTTAACAGTTCCACCCACTCACGTAGCTTTTCACCCTCTATCTTTTCTTGCTTCAGTGCCTTAAATAAACTTTCCTTGGCATTGTCAGGGCGTAGCTTACTAAAAATAGCTACTTTCTTTTGATTATTTTCAGCTCCCTCTAAAGCTAATATAGGATAGAGATTAAATTGAAATTTATCAAAAGCAATTTCATTGGGATAAATACGCAGTACCTTGTACATACTTTCGATAAACGCTTCATTTACCTTCGGATTATCTCCATAATACATAGCGAGCCCTTGCTCCAGTTGGTCCTTTGGCATACGCTTTATATACTCCTGACTATATGTATGGTCTAGGTTGGTGAGAATAGTTTCCATAACAGGCAACTGATGATCTAATAGCAACTTATTACGATTATAGCCATTAAGAATATCTAGCCTTGTAGCCATTTCAAAGCGCTCAAAATTCTCTTCAAAAAAAGCAAGACTCTCCTCTGATAGCTTTTTACTACTCAGCAGGTAGTCTATTCCTTGTTCAAAATACCATTCCGACTGCCCTTCACTGCTTTTAACGCTACTATCAAGGATGCTAATCACACCTTGTTCATTTCCTTGCATACGATATGCCATAAAGCGCAAAACATTGAGGTTTGCTGTAATCATGCCTATCATGACTGCCACTATGATGCCAGCTAAAAGCACCCACCGATACCTTTTTAAAGCCTCCATTATTGTTTTCATCTCTTACTCCTTATAATATCAACTTTTTTATTGGTTACTCACAGGATTTATTATCTCATACGACATATCAAACCATCTTGTATGTCGATTTAACTCTATTATAGTTGAACTGGCTACTTTTAGCAAAATATTTTATACCCATTTAATGGATTTGCTAATATACCCACCCCGCCTTGTTTTTTCATGCTCGTTGCTGTATTCTAATTATGTTCTGTTTTACAATATCTTTTCTCCGAGTATGGCTATATTTATTTGTAGTCATACTCTTTTCTATATACAGCTAAAATACAAGCCAGTAGCAAATAAAAAAGTTCCTCCATTTAAAAAGTCGTTGTACAAACTGCTGTACAACGACCTCTTTTATATGCGTATAACTTAAACTAATGGGAAACAATACCTGTTGTTGCATCTAGTGTCACTACAGAACCTGTCTTTAAGATTTTTGTAGCACCAACGGCCCCCGTAATAACAGGAATGCCAAGGGCGAGTCCAACAATTGCTGTATGGTTATTCATACCATCTTCTTCAGTAATCACTCCTGCTGCATGCTTTATAAGAGGCAACATATCATTTGTGGTAAACGGAATAACAAGTATATCTCCTTCAGTAAAGTTCTTCTCGGCTTCTGCTTGATTTTTGCATACGCAAAGGTTGCCGCAAACTGCTGATTTACCTATCCCCATACCGGATACTAAAATATTACCAATAATATCTACCTTAATCATATTCGTTGTACCTGAAATACCTACAGGTAGTCCACTGGTGATAACCACCAATTCACCCTTATGCACCATCTCAGTGCGCTCAGCTACGGCTAGCGCTTCCTCAAATAGCGCTTCTGCGTTTTTCTTTTCTTTCATTAGTAAGGGTTTTACACCCCACATTAAGTTCATACGACGATAGACGCTCTCAGAGGTTGTGCAGCCCAAAATAGGACAGGCTGGCCTATATTTAGAAATCATTCGAGCTGTTCTTCCTGACTTTGTAACGGTCACTATGGCTGCTGCTCCAAGATCATGGGCCGTTGTACAAGTTGCATGGGAAATAGCACTTGTGACATTAGTAATAGGCACATCTTCTCTTTCCCTAAGGCGTTTCTTATAATCAATATCTGCTTCTGTTTTACAAGCAATACAAGCCATGGTCTGAACAGCTTGTACAGGATAAGCTCCAGCTGCTGTTTCTCCAGATAGCATGATGGCACTTGTACCATCATAAATGGCATTAGCCACATCACTAATCTCGGCTCTTGTGGCACGTGGATTTTTCATCATTGAATCCAGCATCTGTGTAGCAGTAATAACCTGTTTACCTGCCGCCACAGTCTTTTTAATAATCATTTTTTGGATAGCTGGCACTTCTTCTCCAGGAATTTCTACACCCATGTCACCACGTGCCACCATAATGCCATCTGACACATGAAGAATCTCATCAATGTGACTTACACCCTCTTGGTTTTCTATCTTAGAAATGATATTGATATGTTGGCAATGATGTTCCTCAAGAATGCTTCTAATATCCAGTACATCCTGTGCGGTTCTTACAAAGGAAGCCGCGATAAAATCATACCCCGTTTCGATTCCAAAGATAATATCTGCCTTGTCCTTTTCACTTAAATAGGGCATTGAAAGTCTTGTATTAGGCAAGTTTATTCCTTTATTGTTAGATATATCCCCACTATTTAAAATCCTACACACAATATCCGTCCCATCGACTACTTTCTCCACCTTAAGTTCAATGAGTCCGTCATCTAACAATATTCTTGTGCCTTCTTTAACATCCTCTGGTAAGCGTTTATAGGTTATGGATACAATCTTTTGTGTTCCTTCAACCGCTCTACTGGTAAGTGTAAACTGCTCACCTTCTTTTAACGACACCTTACCTTCTGAAAATTGGCAAATTCGCACTTCTGGCCCTTTTGTATCCAGCAAAGTGGCTATCGGTAAGTTCAGCTCTTCTCTAAGCTTCTTGATCCGGTCAAAATTTGCTTTATGACTTTGGTAGTCCCCGTGCGAAAAATTAAATCTAGCAACATCCATTCCTTCTAGCACTAATCTCTTTAATATGTTGTCATCATTTGTTGATGGGCCTAACGTACATACAATTTTAGTTTTTCTCATATTAACCTCGCTAGTTTCCTATAATATTTGTCTTTATTATATATTTTTGAAGTCTTTTCACCTTTATTATATCACATACACCCTCAAATAATATAGGCTAATCAAGGACAATATCACAGGGCTTCATTTATTGTTAAAAATAGAGTATGCTGATTGCAATAAATAAGCTATGTCCAGAAATAATGTATGATTATTATTACTTTGATTCATACTATGTTTGTACTATTTATAAAAAGGAAGGTGTATATCATGAAGGCTTTTGTAGATAAAGACACTTGTATTGGTTGCGGACTTTGCCCATCAATATGTGGTGAAGTTTTTAGTATGGATGATGACGAAAAAGCAGTAGCTATTACTAGCGATGTTCCTGAGGAGTTAGAAGACGATACTAATGAAGCTGCCGCTTCTTGTCCTGTTGAGGCAATTACAACCCAGTAATATAAAAGCCCACAGTCCAAGGGGCGTATCGTTTCACTACGATACGCCCCTTTAAAATGCCATAATAAAAATTTTATTTGTTGTATCAAAGGAAAAACCACAGGACAATAGCGTATTACAAGAAGCCTTATTCTCCTCTTCTGGCTGCACAATGATCCGCTTTGCATTATTTAGCAATTTAATTCTGCCAATCAATTCTTGAATCATTCTTTTCCCAATCCCCTTACCGAGGTATTCAGGATCACCAATAAGGTAATCAATACTGTAGGTCCCCTCTATAGGCGTGCTCCCATGCCAAGTCTCTCCGCTACGATGATATTCATAATATTGACAAAAACCAATAGGTTTGCCCTCTATGTCTACGATAAAGTGATGTAAAAATGAAAATGCCTTATTTCTTTTTTTGACTTCTTCAAGCCAATCCAATGGTTCATGAT
>JAEXBC010000095.1 GCA_023457875.1 Bacillota bacterium
ACGCTAAATTAAAAATAAATACTGTGTATGCTGAGTATGGTAGCACTGTGAGTGACGATAATAAAAAAGATGACAGAAAAAAACAACTTGATTCAGCCAGAGAAGAAGCTATTAGTAAATTGAAGAATCTCAAAATCACACCGGCCACAGCATATTACATTTTTGCAAAAATCTACGGTACAAATAGAAAAGATGACGAATGGAGTAAAAAACTAAAAAAAATAGCATTAACTCTGATCGGTATGCTATATCAAGCACAGCCGAAGTTAATGCGAAGTCTGTTCATTAAGAATAAACCGAAAAAGAGTAAAGATGCATACAATATAGCAGTATAATACAAAAAATTGGGAGCCATTTTAAATAAAACGCAATAAATCCGCATAAATATAGGGTTTTTGGAAAACTAAAAAGTGTGTAATAGGGATAAAGATTAGTCAAACTTTTCTTTATCCCTATTTATATTTACAGAAAGGACGGTGACTACAATGTTAAATACAGAGCAGGAAGCAGTAAGGCAAAACCTGATAGATTATCTTGATAATACCGGCACAAAAGCTTGTGTCATTTCAAAACGCTTGGATATTCCCGCCAGTGTATTATCTTCGTTTAAAAATGGCAAAAAAAGTTTGAACGGAGATAGCCTATATATGCTTAAAAATTACTTACAGTTCGCTGGGTTTGATACTGTAGCATGTACGGTAAGTATAAATAAAACTTTCTTAGCATAATTTTTTTATTTACTGAACTATACACTAATCCATTTATACTATAACATTACTGAAAAGCAATGTCAATACTCTTAAAAAATATTTGGTAATTACACCGACTTGGTGTTTTACATAGGAATCAGGAATTTTTCTTAGACATTATATTGAAAACTTTTATTGCTAGGTTCATGCAGGTTGGAGTCCTGCCGCCTCCTTTAAAAGAGAACAAGCAATTAGGCATCTAACAAGGCTATAAGCTGGAACAAGTTGTTGAGTATTACACCTGCGTGGGGGTGTACATTTGTGCATCCCTACGTTGCCAAAACTTAATTATGATAATTAGCTGTGCAAGCAGCTATATTATATTATACTCGCTTTCTAGATACATGAACAATAAGGGTATGGAATAACCGGTGTTGTTTATTGGTCGTGTTTTCCTGCACTTTTTAAGCAGCACAGGTGCTAATGTTCAGTTTTAATTAACAAATAAGTATTGCATATTGACATAAGTTGTGGATCGTGTTACTTTAATTATAGTAATGTCTGTATAGCAAATATATAAAATAAGAAAGGTGATAAATTTATGAAAAGGCAAGAAAATTTACGGAATAACCTTGCCAAATTAAAAAAAAGAGTCGAAATAAGAAAAAATAATGGGTATATATTTAATAAAAAACAAGTTGTAACCATTGAAAATGATTTTTATAACGATTTAAAGGTAGAGGTTTATAAGACAATATAAGGAGATTGGCACAATGAGACGTGGTGAAATCTATTATATTACTTTCCCATATACATTTGATCCTAAATATCCCAATGGCAAAAGTAAGTTTGTCTTAGTTTTACAAGAAGGGGATTATTTTTCTAAATATAATACTGTTGAAATTCTACTGATTACATCTGACAAACAGTATAAACCAAGGGAAAAATATATTACTGACGTTGAAATTCCGGTTGGTACAACACGGTTGGAAGAAAAATCATGGATTCTTTGCGCGCAACCATATCCTATTTTAAAATCTTTATTTGATAGTAAAGGAGTTTGGTGCGCGGGCACTCTTCCTACAGATAAAATGGACGAAGTAGACGAGGCATTATATTCTGGATTATGCATGGGGTTACAGAATGAGCTAGAACAGGAAGATGAGAGAGAATTAGCTACGGTTTAATAGTGTTAAAACTGACAATATGTTATTTATAAAATATTAAATACTGATAAATTAACAGTCGAATCTTTGTATTCGGCTGTTTTTTATATTTACAAACAAATTAAACATTTTAAGGAGTAATGATTATTAATGGAAAACGAAGAGCTTATTAACACAACTGATACCATGCAGAATCCAGAGCAGCAGGAAAAAAGAAAGTCTCTCCTAGTTAAATCAAAATACTTATTGTACATGATTGCGGATAAGGGGTATCTCGAACTGCTTAATCAAGTAAAAAAAGATAAATACCACCCGAATCGAAAAGTATGGTTTTTTGATTACAACGAGGAACTTGAAAAGATTATTAATAAATATATTGCCGACCGCAAAGCACAAGCAGCAGAAGGGGATTCTAATAAATGAGTTTAACTCTTTTAACACGCATCGATGATAAAATTTATATATCTGGAGATACAAGGCGGTCTATAGATATAGGTGGAATACAATATTCCGTTGCCAATGACACACAAAAACTGTTTTGGACAGATAAAATGGTTCTATTTTCGGCTGGTAAATGCGGAAAATATGAAAAGTTGTTCAGCAAATTAGTGGAAATAGGCGATTTGACTATTGATGATATAGTCTCTCAGTGCCGTTTGATTGCCCCTTATGATGAGAGTGCATCTTATAAGGGCAAGGCACATATAGATATTGCTTTGATTGTAGCAACTATAGAGGATGGCATTCCGTATTATTATAAGATATTCCAGCCTAACAATTATGAGCCGGTCAAATCCGAACTGGAAGGCTTTTATTACTTGGGTGCCATTAGCAGTACAAAGCAGGAGGCACAAGCTGTTTATGATTGGCTGTATGGTTATTGCGGTGACGTTACTGATTTATACAATGATTTTTATATTAAGTATCGAAATGAAGGCATTGGTGGATCATTCACAGTGTTAGAGCTTAGCTCCGAAGGTGTGAGACAGATAATGGATCAACGTATACCTGACAAAGCTGGTACTCGATGGGTAAATATAAATCAGACTAAATTGTCTATTCATGGTAATATTTATGCCGATAACCTTGACGATCTTGGAATCCAAAGCAGAAAAATAGCAAGTGCTGCCGTAACAACTTCAAAGATTGAAGACGATGCGGTTACACCTGCTAAGCTGGATAGGGTATATGCTACTTATGCGCAGTTTGATAGCTTAAAAGCCGATGTTGCTGATGTAGAAGATTTAGTTGCTACAAAATTTAAAGCAACTGACGCATCAATAAGTAATCTAAGTACAAGTGTAGCAAATATTAAAAATCTTACAGCTGGATTGGCCTATATCGATATTAATAGATCAGGTACAATTAGTGCAACCGGTATATACTCAAACGGCACTTTGTCAGGTAATTCGCTATTTATCGGTGGTAAACAATATGAACGTAAATATTCTAAAGATTTAGACATGTATGTATTAGCTTCGAGAGATTGATAATTGAAAGGGATAATAATTATGGAAAATAAGAAAACTTTCGCTGTGAAAAACAAGAAAATTGCGTTAAGCCTTTCTCAACAGGGCTTTGAATTACTAAATGTCACGAAAAATAAATATGATGGTAGTCCTTGTTTTATCTTTGAGGATACAGATAAATTTAGAGCGGCTTTTGAATTAAAACTTAAAAAAGATGAAGTTGATTTAACAAAAAAAGAGAAAAAGTATGTTCTTGAATTGCTGAAATGTAGACAATGTGAGTTTAAATCTCTAGATCTCGATACAAAAGTTATTGATGGAATAATTGATAAGCTAGATACCTTACAGATATTGGATTGTTGTGTATCCGATAATAAACCAAGTGGTGAAATTAAATTGGCTGCTAAAAGCGATAATAAAGCTTACCAATTTTTAAAAGATCATAATCTTGATATTGATCCTATGTCGATGTTAAATTTAAAGTTGCCAAATATAGAGATGCCAAATATTAAGATACCAAGCGATTTTCGTAAATAGGAATATTATATGGATGCAGAGCGTAATTGTAATTGCTTTGCATCCTTTTTTGAAAGGATAAGTGAATAATGACAAATGAATCAAGTAGTACAATCAAATGTAGAATTAGTTGCAGAGGACGAAGAATTTAAAGTATGTACTGTTAATAAATACTATCTTGTAAGTAATTATGGAAGGGTTTATTCTCTGGCAAAGAAGGTCATAAAAAAGCCTTGGAAAGATATTTATTATACTGTGACTCTTTATAATCCTGAAGATAAATCTCAAAAAACATATAGAGTTCATAGGCTGATCGCCTTGGCTTGGATTCCTAATCCAAATAACTATCCTGAAGTAAATCATAAAACGGAAAACAAGTATGACAATCGCGTATGCATGTTGGAATGGTGTGATCATGTTTACAATAGTAACTATGGTACGAAAAATAAACGATGTAGTAAAGCAAGATCGAAAACCGTTTATCAATATGATTTGGATTTTAACTTAGTTAGGGTATGGATAGGAAAGGTCTTTATAATGAATGAGTTAGGATATTGTGATAAAACAATAGGGTATCATTGTAAACATAAAAATCCTTATAAGGGCTATTATTGGTTGTACGAAGAAGCTAAACAGAAAGTGGCTTGATTATTAATTTGAATATTACAGGGTACTGTATATAGAACATGAATCCTATATATAGTATTTCTTTTTATGTTTAATCCATATATAGTAAAATAAGTGAAATTGACATAATATTTAAAATGAAAGGGGTATTAATATGCCAACAGGAAAATTAATTAAAACGCCTGAAAATGTTGAAAAGTTTATTAATATGGTGGTTTTGGGTTGCGATAGGGCAGAGATTGTTGAAGCGATAGGATTTAAATCGTCTACATATTTTGCTTGGCTTGCTGATCCTAAGATTATTGATGAAATCGAACAACGTAGAGCAGAGATAAAAGACACAGGCATGAGGTTTATAAAAGGCAGATATAAGAAATATCTTATGAACCTAGATAAGCTTGCAAACAATTTCGATGATAAACGAAGTGCATTAGCAGCTAACCAATTCATAATTGAAAAAATTGACGGTAAAAATACTGCAAGGCTCGAAGTGGAGAGCAGAGAAATTGTTGTTGATATCGTGGATGATGAAGAATAATAAATTGCCTTAATATATGTGAATAACCACCTTTTATACTTGACAGCCAACAAATTTAGAGTTACAATTAATTTGAAGGTGAATAACCACCTATAATACATAAAATAGGTGGAACATCGCTAGATGTGTGAAAGGTGGTCAAGAATATGAGTAGAAAGAAAATACCTGAATTTTTAACTGATGATGAGTGCGATGCAATAATTAATATTTTTAATAAGCGTTATTTTAGTAGTCATCGAAATAGAGTGATGATTCAATTATTTCTTTCTACTGGCCTAAGATTATCTGAAATGATTAATCTAAAATGGCAGGATATCAACCTCATGAGTGGACAATTTAAAGTGGTTGATGGAAAAGGCAATAAGGATAGAATACTCTGGATTGGCGAAGATACATTACAATTATTATGTGAATGGAAAGAACGTCAATCTGATAAGCTTCAGAAAACTATCTATGTATTTACCAATAGAGATAATCAACAGCTTGTCGATAGAGATGTTCGTGAAATGGTTGTTACCTATGCAAAGAAAGCAGGTATTTCTAAAAAGATTTCCCCACATACATTAAGACATACCTATGCTACTAACCTTTTAAGGCAGACAAAAAATATCAGACTGGTTCAGAAAGCTCTTGGTCATTCGGATTTATCAACTACTATGATTTATACACATATTGTTGATGATGAATATGAAGAGGCTTTAAAAAATTTCAGACTGTAATTGCATAGAAATATTTGAGAAGGTGGTTTTGAACTACCTTCTTTTTTTATACCCGTACCTTCTATTTTGAGAACAGAATGCAGGTCGGTCTATTCACATTATATTTTTCCCAATTTTACACCAAGGGGGTGATATAATAGCGGGACTTAATATAAAAATCAACAAAAAGATATTCAACGAGATTTATTATCCCCATCTAATGGAATATGATAAACGTTTTAATATTTACTATGGCGGCGGCGGTAGTGGCAAATCCCACTTTGTTGTACAAAAAATGATATATAAATATCTTAAATATCCAAATCGGAAATGTTTGGTGATTCGTAAAATCGGGAATACATTAAGAGATTCAATATATGCTCTTTTCAAAAGTGTGTTATCAGACTGGAATTTATATGAAGACATTGAATTTAGAGATACATTGCTTACAATAGCGTTTCCCAATGGATCACAATTTATTTTTAAAGGCTTGGATGATTCAGAGAAAATAAAATCTATTGCTAATATTGATGACATTATCATCGAAGAAGCAACAGATATAACAGTAGAAGATTTCTCACAGCTTAATTTGAGACTTCGATCTAAGAATCCATATAACCAAATTCATTTAATGTATAACCCTGTTTCTAAAAGCAATTGGGTATTTGAATATTGGCACAATAGGAAATTGGATTTATCTACAACAATGGTTCTTCACACAACCTATAGAGATAATAGATTTCTTCCAGCAGATTATATTTATGCGATGGAGGAAATGAAAGAAACAAATCCAACATACTATAAAATTTATGCCCTTGGTGAGTTTGCTACTCTTGATAAGCTTGTCTTTACAAACTGGCAGGTACACTCTTTTGATTATCATGAACTGATAAGAGAGAACAAGAATATAAAAGCTGTTTTTGGATTGGATTGGGGCTATACCAATGACCCAACTGCATTTATATGTGCCTTAATTGATGAGGTTGACAAAAGGATATACCTATTTAATGAGTTTCAAGAGCGGGGATTACTGAATAACCAAATTGCACAGAAGATTACAGATATGGGGTTTGGCAAAGAGATTATTATTGCTGATGGTGCAGAACCCAAAAGCATAGATGAACTGTATCGCAATGGTATTATAAGAATTAAGAGTGCTAAAAAAGGTGCTGATTCTATTCTCAATGGCATTCAGTTCATCCAACAGCATGAAGTGATTATTCATCCTAACTGTGTTCATATAGCAGAGGAATTTCAGAATTACACATGGCAAAAAGATAAAAACGGCATTTATATTAATAAGCCGATTGATAAGTATAACCACGGTATTGACGCCTTGCGTTATGCCTTAGAGGGTACAAATCATACTAGCAATAAGCTCAAAGTGCTACCTTTATCATTTTTAGGACTATAAAAAAGAAGTTGGTGAAAAGTTAATTGACAAAAACGATTGAAAATCTAATACAGGAATACTATTCCAATCTATACGATAATCAGAAAATGCTAGACTATTACAATGGTGATCAAGACATTTTAAATACATATCGTTACGAAGAGTACCGCTCTAACGCTAAGACGGTAATTAACTATATTCAAAAATTTGTCGAGGAAGAAATTGCGTACATTTGCGGGAATCCAATTTCATATATCTCAAAATCGGGTAATGATCAGGAAGTAAATGACATTGATTATAATCTATATCACTGGAAAGCCACTCATAATCAAGAACTGACTCGACAGCTAGAAATTTTTGGAATAGCCTATGAATTATACTATATTGATAGTGATGGTCAATTTTGTGGTCGAATTTTGAATCCTACAAATGCAGCCGTAATAACGGACGCTGATAACATTCCTCAAGTCTTTATACACTTTTACCAAAAGAAATATGATAATGCTCGATATTACGATATTTATTATCCTGACAAAATTGAAATTTATAAAGACGATATACTTCAAAGTACAAAAGAGCATATTTTTAGCGGGATACCAGTTTCTATCTGTAGCATAGGACAAGAACAGACTATTTATAGCAAAATTAAGGCTTTAAATGATTGCTTGAATATAATTGTATCAGATCAAATA
>JAEXBC010000096.1 GCA_023457875.1 Bacillota bacterium
ATATAATGTTGTTTTAAAAACTTTACCAAAGAGATATGTTGCAAGTGTGAGAAAAACTTTACCTAGCTATGACCAAGAAAGTATGCTATGGAATATCCTTCATACAGAGGTAGCAGGCATGAATCTGCAACAAGCTGATAACCCCTATGGTCTTGCCATATATCATGATGAAGGGTATAAGGAAAGTGACGTTGATGTTGAAATTCAAATTGCTGTTAAGGGGGAGTATCAAAACACTGAAAATGTAGTTTTCAAAACAGTTCGCGAGATTGAAATGGCTTCAGCTACCTATAAAGGTAGTTACGACAAAATTACCGATGTAAATAAAGCAGTTGCTATTTGGATAAGGGATAATGGTTATGAATTTAATGGACCTGGTTTTGGAATCTATCATGTAAGTCCTGGTCACACCCAGGATCCTAATGAATATGTGACTGAGGTTTGCCATCCAATAAGAAAGAAATAGTGCATTTTAGTAGTACGCGGTAACTACTTAATAGAGCTTTTGTGCCAGAGATATGATTGTCTGTGGTACAAGAGCTCTTTTTTACGAGCATTTTTTGTAAGATTTGCTTGTTAATAAGACGCTGATATAATTTCATTGAGAGGACATTGGATATATGTTAAAATGCAGGTATGAATGTACTAACAATGTAAGGAGAATTTGCATGCAGAGAGAAAAAAGACTATCTGATAGCGTTGCAGATACCATATTGTCCATGATTACGGTGGAGAAAAGATTTAAACCTGGGGATAAATTGCCAAATGAAAATGAATTATCTGAGGAGCTAGGGGTTAGTAGAACCACCTTAAGGGAAGCCATACGTATATTAGCAGCAGGGAATGTTGTTGAGATCCAAAGAGGAAAAGGAACTTTTGTAAAGGCAGAATTTAAAGACCAATCACTAGGGAATCTATCTCTCTTATCTTCAGCTAAGATGAATGCAGATGACTTATATGAAATGCGACTTATTTTTGAACCAGAGGCCGCTTATTATGCCACACTACGTGCAACCGAAAGTGAAATGAAAAGGATCCTTGCACTGGGCGAAAAAATTGAAAAACTCATCAGGGAAGGCAAGGATAGAACAATAGAGGAACAAGCCTTTCACCGGACAATAGCAAAGGCAACACATAATGAGTTTATGAATAAGCTGATGCCGATTATTCAAGAGGCCATCAATAAAGGTGTCTCCTTGTCAGAAACGAAAAAAATAGCAGTCGAGGGTACGATTATTGATCATAGAATGTTGATGGAATTTATGAATAGTAGAAATGCAGAGGGCGCCAGAAATGCAATGAGGATTCATATACTTCATGCCATTGAGCAGCTTGATTTGAAGAAATAGAAAAACTTGAAAAGGGCTGTCTTACTAAGAATAAATACCTACAAGATATTAAGCTGAATTAAAGAAGCACAATCTTGTAGGCAACTTCTTAGTGAGGGAGTCCTATCTTTTTTTATAATAAGGGCAGACAACTATATTGACAGCATACAACTGTGAACGTATAATAACCTTAATTAAGAATAAAGGAGGATTTGCGATGAGAAGTGATAGAATTAAAAAAGGCGTTAATGCAGCGCCACAAAGAGCATTGCTAAATGCATTGGGGATCACAGATAAAGAAATGGAAAAACCACTAATCGGTATTGTAAGCTCCTATAACGAAGTTGTTCCGGGACATACGAATCTTGATAAGATAGTTGAGGCAGTAAAATATGGGGTACTGCAGGAGGGTGGCATCCCATTAGTATTTCCGGCCATTGCGGTATGTGATGGGCTTGCCATGGGCCATGAAGGTATGAAATTCTCCCTTGTTACGAGAGAATTAATTGCGGATTCCACAGAAGCAATGGCTACAGCTCATCCCTTTGATGGATTGGTTATGATACCGAATTGTGATAAAAATGTACCAGGATTACTTATGGCAGCAGCAAGACTCAATATCCCCTGTATATTTGTAAGTGGTGGACCAATGCTTGCCGGAAAGATTGGAGAAGAGAAACTGAGTTATTTAACGGTTTCAGAAGCCGTTAGCAGGTACAAAAGTGGAAAGATAGATAAGGAAACATTATCTGAGTATGAAAAAGCGGCTTGTCCTACTTGTGGTTCCTGTTCAGGAATGTTTACTGCCAATAGCATGAATTGCCTGACGGAGGTTTTGGGAATGACACTTGGTGGAAACGGAACGATTCCAGCTGTATATTCAAGTAGGCTTAGGCTGGCAAAAGAAACTGGAATGCAAATTATGGAATTAGTTAAAAAAGACATTAAGCCAAGAGATATTATGACAAAAGAAGCTTTCCAAAATGCCCTTACCATCGATATGGCACTAGGGTGTTCTACAAATAGTATGCTTCACTTACCAGCTATAGCCCATGAATGTGGAATTGACATGGATTTAGATATAGCTAATGAGATATCTGCAAAAACACCGAATTTATGCCATCTTGCACCAGCGGGAGATCATTATATCGAGGAGCTTAATGAGGCAGGAGGCATCTTTGCGGTGATGCATGAAATCAATAAACTTGGACTATTAAATACAGCCTGTATCACCTGCAATGGCAAGACGGTTGCCGAAAATATAGAAGGAAAAGAAGTAAAGAGCTATGAGGTTATTAAAAGCGTTGAACATCCTTATAGCAAGGAGGGTGGAATTGCTGTATTAAAGGGAAATTTGGCACCAGAGGGATGTGTTGTAAAACGTTCAGCAGTTAGTGAGAGCATGATGAAGCATACAGGTAGAGCTAGAGTATTTGACAGTGAAGAAACTGCGCTACAGGCAATCTATGACGGGCGAATCCAAAAGGGAGATGTTGTGATCATTCGTTATGAGGGGCCAAAGGGAGGACCAGGTATGCGAGAAATGTTAAATCCAACCTCAGCTATTATGGGAAGTGGTCTTGGAGATAGCGTAGCCTTAATTACAGACGGACGATTTTCTGGTGCTACACGGGGTGCTGCCATTGGTCATGTGTCCCCTGAAGCTGCTGTGGGTGGAAACATTGCCCTTGTTCAGGAAGGAGACCTCATTGAGATAGACATTCCGGCAAATACCATTAATATGCTGATTTCCGAGGAAGAAATTCAGAGAAGAAAAGCAACGTACATACCCATGGCGCCAAGAGTGAAAAGTGGCTATCTGGCGCGATATGCAAAAAGTGTTACGTCAGGCTGCAAGGGGGCTATATTAGAGTAAACTGCTTGACGATTACTTCTTTAGAAATGAAAAATGCTATATTCCGGCCATTTAATCTAAATATTAAGAATAAGTTAAATAATGTATGGATTTAATGCCTCATATATAATAATATTGAGATAGTCCTATAGCGTTTGCGTGAGTATTATATATAACAGGAGGAAAGAATATAGTGTGTAAGTTTAAGCCCTTTACCATCATACTTTGTGTTTTGATGCTCACCTTTTCTACTACTTTGTTAGGAGCAGAAAACCCCAATAAGGATTTTAGCGTACAGTTAACCTTAGAGCAGAAACAAGAAGATTTGAATTTTTTATGTAATGAGCTCACCAATAAGCACAAAAATCTTTTTTTCAAGATTTCTAGAGCGGAATTTGAAAAGGAAAAACAATTACTCATGAAAGAGCTCCCTAACTTAAATAACAATGAATTCTTATTTGGATTAAAGCAATTATTGGCCAAAGTAGGAGATGCTCATACGGATGTCTATTTCAAAGGAGATTTAGCGCGATATGCAAAAATCTATCCTTTTGCCGTAACAAAATTTGATAATGCTTGGTATATTTCAGCAATAGATAAGCCCCACAGTGCCTATTTAGGGGCAAAGCTAGTAGAAGTTAATCATTATCCTATCGACAAGGTTTATGAAAAGGTAGCTACAGTGATTCCACATTCAAATGAAGCTTGGCTAGAGAATAATTTTACACAAAAGCTATTTATTGGAGATTGCCTCAAGTATTTGGGTCTAACCGAAACAACTGATCAAATTTTACTTACTTTAGAAAAGCCAGAAGAAATGCTAGAAGAAACGCTGAAGCAAGATGACAATAAGCTAGTTACCATCACCCTAAAAGGGCTTCATACTAAAGGCTTTTATAAGACAAACATCGTCTATTTGAATCAAGGTGATAAGGTGCCAGTTACTGCGCAAAAAACGGATAGTATTTATCATTACTTAGCTTTGGATTCAGATACATTATTTATTCAATATAATAGCTGTGAAGAAGATCCGAAACTCCCTATGAGCACTTTTACTAAGCAGATAGAAGAGGAGCTTAGGCAGAAAAAGTATAAAAAGATTATTGTGGACCTAAGATACAATACAGGAGGCAATTCAGAGATCATTAAGCCTGTATTTAACGTGCTAAATACTTATATGAAGGGTAATGATTGTAAGCTGTATGCTTTAATCGGGGGGAATACCTTTTCTTCAGGACTACTCAATGCGTGCTATCTAAAATTCATGGGTGCAACCCTTGTAGGAAGACCAACAGGGGGAGATGTCAATCATTATGGAGAACTAAAAATGTTCGATTTGCCAAATTCTGATTTGTTGGTATGCTATTCTACTAAATATTTCGAGGTCATGAAAGAATATAAGAAAAATTCACTTGAACCAGATGTATTGGTAGAGATGAATTTAGCGGATTACATAGCAGGCATAGATGTGGATATTAAGGCTATACAAGAGATGAAATAACCTATAAATGAAAAAGGCTAGTGTACCCCTCAAATGGGTATACTAGCCTTTTTCACTTATCATTCATATTTTTTTGCCACATAGATCATGGGGATAAATATACCAAGTGTCATCATAACCAGTAAAAGTTCAGCTAATAGATTTAAATGGCTGGGGAACAAACGAATGGCTATAAAATAGATACATGGAAAGAGGATTAAGGTACCATTTGTCCAAAGGCGGCCGATCTTAATGATGTGTGGCCAATTACTATTATTGAGGCGAAGGCCCGCAAGATTTAAACTAAAAATGCCATCGCTATAAATGCGGATTTTATTTTCATCATAGTAAGCAGGAAGTTTTTCCTTGATCCAGATACAAAACCAAGCGCCAAAAACGAGGTTTAATCCTATTTCTAAAAGAAGTTGACTTCCCTGAGTCAATATCGTCTTATCATAAAGGTAAATGCCAAATAGTTCTAATGCACAAACCCAGATGCAACATAGATAGATTAATTTCCATGTTTTTTTATCAGATGTTTTCACGTCGATTTCTTTACTTGAAAGGTCGATGGTGTTGGTTACTAATTTCTCAACATCTTCAATATTTAATTGCGCAGTTTTTGATAAATGCTCCCCTTTTAGAAGTTCTGTGACTGTCACGCCAAGAGCTTCACCCAGTGGAATGAGTAGCGAGGTATCCGGTAAGCTTAATCCACGCTCCCATTTACTTACAGCCTTATCAGAAACAAATAAAAAAGCTGCAAGTTCTTTTTGTGTATATCCCTTTTCTTTACGTAGTGTTTGGAGGAACGTACCAAAATTTTCTTTATCGATTTCATACATAGAATAACCCCCTGCTGTATTGTTACATTTATTATAGAAATACATGGTAAAAATAACAACCGACCAGCAGTAGAATGTAGCAAAATTAATCGTTACATAGCTTTTTCATTAAGACAAGAAATTCTGGATCGTTTCTTATAAAGTCAAGTGATTCGTCCTTTTCAAAGGACTTCTTAAGCATTTCTTTAAATAGTCTAGGGTCTGTATTATTTTTAAATAGAGTGTGCTGATATAACCTTGATTCTTTTATACAATTAAAGGTCATATCATTGATCATTTCTTCAAAAAGCAGTAAACTCTTAGCTTTATCTTGCATCGTTAAGGCTATCATAAATTCAGATGAAGCGGCTATATATTTGCCAAGGTCAAAATGTTCTGCTACAACGCGAGATAATCTTGCGAACATAAGGGCATTTTCGTAATCCTTTTGTTTGCATAATGTCTGAATGATTTGCATGAGGGTGCCAATAAGTGCATTTGCACCCTGATAAAGCATGGTCTCGTGAATCTCATATGCCTTGTCATATTGTTCCTGCACACTAAGCAAATTAGCCTGTACTATTCTCTTGTCAAAGCCAAGAGGAGGAATTTTATCAAGAAGGTCTTGCGCCTTATCATAATGGCCCTCCGACATATAATTTTGACATAAAGATACAGCTGCCATATTAGCGAGTTCCTTATCCTCGCATAATGCAATCTTTTCAAACCAAGCCTTAATTTGCTTTTCGTATTTATCTTTGTCTTCTACCTCTGCTGTAGCTAGGTAGGCATTCAAAATTTGCGCAGAGTATAAAATGAGTTTATTGCAATTGGGATAGGCTTTTATTAAGTCAGATGCCTTTTGAAAGGAAATAGCATAGCCTAAAGTTGATGTTTCGGTGGATAGATCCTTGATGATATTGCTAATTTCCATATCTGTAAGTTCATCATGAAAGGAAAGCAAGGTGTCTACATCGATGTTTAAAAATCTTGCCAGTGGCGCTAATAAGGTTATGTCTGGATAGGATATGCCACTTTCCCACTTGTTTACAGCTGGAGGGGTTACACCTAAGTAGTTTGCTACTTGTTCTTGAGTTAAATGCTGCTCTTTCCTATATTTTCGTATCACTTCATTTATTTTCATAGGGTTATCACCAATCCTTGTACGAATTAACAAAGGCCTTTATTAGTCTAAGCATAGCAAACAGCTGGCAGGGTATCAAGTGACGAGTTGTTATGTTTTAGTTATAAAATTTAACTAGCAGTTACATTTGAGTAATATTTGAGGTGACAATTGTAAAAGAGGCATTCACTTTATCCGTTAATACTCAGCAATGCATTTTATCATCCCAATAGAGTTATTTTTCTAAGTAGTTTGACTTGGGTGTAAACTTGTCATTCAGTGTCATGTTTTATGTGGTATCATGATCTAAAGAGGTGATCAAAATGAGGGAAGACGGTAGGTTATTCAAAATCATCTATTATTTGCTAAGTAAAGGAAAAGCGACGGCACCTGAGCTGGCGGAGAAATTTGAGGTTTCAGTTCGCACCATTTATAGGGACTTAGATGTCATCAGCAGTGCGGGTATACCGATTTATACTGTGCAGGGAAAAGGTGGGGGCATTTCTATACTTGAAGATTTCATCTTAGAAAAGTCATTGTTATCTAAACAGGAAAAAGAACAGATTTTAATGGCACTGCAGGGTATTATAGCAATCGATGAAAAAAATTCTGACCAGGTACTTACTAAATTGAAGGCTCTATTTCAATCTAAAATAGATAATTGGATTGAAGTGGATTTTTCAGATTGGGTAAAAAATAAGCCAAAGCAAGATATATTTAATTCCATTAAAGAAGCCATTTTTGGGAAGCATATTATTTCTTTTATGTATTTTGGCGGCGGGGGGAAATTTATTGAGCGCCGTATTGAACCGATTAAGTTAGTTTTCAAAAGCAAAGATTGGTATGTATACGGATTTTGTCTTTTAAGAAATGATTATCGCTTTTTTAAATTAACACGGATAAAAGAATTAAATGTTAAGCCTGAGATCTATTTATTAAGAGAACCGGTTGAACGAGGAACAGATAAGTACATCAGAAATGAGAGCACCCTATCCGTAAAACTCAAATTTGATAAAAAGGTGGCCTTTCGTGTATACGATGAATTTACAGATGAAGTAACAGAGGATGAAGAAGGTAATTTATATGTGAGAACGGACTTGCCTAGTAGTGATGCGTTATATAGTTATTTATTCTCTTTTGCAGATGCAGCCGAGCTTCTTGAACCAGAAGAAATACGACAAAGCCTCAAGGAAAAACTGTCCAATATGCAAAAAAAATATGAAACCTGACAGAGGGTTGCAGGTTATAGTAGGTATAATTGGATTAAAAATAGGAGGTGGTTTAAGATGAAACATGAATGGAAAAAGCACGAAAAGGAGCTATATGGCGTCAAGCAAATGCCTAGGGTAGTGGAGGTTTCTAAACAAAACTATATTATGATTAGTGGAAAAGGTAATCCGAATGATGTAGATTTTTCTAATCGGGTTGAGGCGCTCTTTCCCTTGGCCCATGGGATAAAAATGGCTTATAAGGCTATGGCAGTCAAAGAGAAGCTTGAAGATATAGTTCATGACTTTTCAGTTTATCCTTTAGAGGGTATATGGGAGCAAAAGGAAGGAGGGGAACTTGTTAAAGAAAAGTTAGAATATACCATTATGATACGTCAGCCGGATTTCATTAGACCAGAGGTGGTGAATATGGCCTTAGAGAAGCTAAAGAAGAAAAAACCTAATCCGTTACTTAGCGAAATAGTATTTGATGCCATTAAGGATGGAAAATGCATTGAAATTTTACATATTGGTCCCTTTGATGATGAACCTGCTTCCTTTGAAAAAATGGACGAATTTGCGAGGCAAAATGGACTTTGTCGCATCCAAAGTAGTCACCGGGAAATTTATTTGACGAATGCCAAAAGGGTATTAAAGAGTAAAATGCAAACCATTTTAAGATATCAAGTGAGTTAGATTATGATACATAAAGAAACTATAAACAAATAAACTATAAACAAATAAACGCTGTACGCCTTTATGAGTAGGTGCGTATGGCGTTTTTTAATATTTATAATGATTTATATGTTGACACACGATATAAGTCGTGGTACGATATAAAAAATAAGTCGTATGGCGATATAACGTATCATGACACAACAGAAGGAGGAAGAAAGTGATGTTAAAGAAAATAGAACCCTTAACGGAAAGTTACTTTTATATTTTATTGTGCATGGCAAAAGCACCTAATCATGGCTATGGTATTATGCAAGACGCCCTTAAGCTGTCTGAGGGAACGGTTAAAATTGGTTCGGGTACAATGTACGGTGCCACTAGCAATATGCTGAAAAAAGGTTGGATTATTGAAAGCAATAAACATAGTGCAGGCAGAGAACAGAAAAGAATGTATGAACTAACTGATTTAGGAAGGCAGACTTTAATGAATGAGATTGATCGATTGAATCGACTGGTTGATAGTGCAAAAACGGTTTTGGAGGAGGCATAATATGGGAAAATTAAAGAAAAGTTACCGTATGTATACGGCGTGGCAATATAAGCAAGAAATTGAAGATTTAAATGAGAAATCAAGGCAGGGATGGCAATTGGTAAAGGGAGGTAGCTTTAGCAGCCTATTTGAACAAGATGACCGCTGTGTGTATCGCTATCAATTAGATTATACCAACGATATTGATAACCGTGCACGTTACATAGAAACATTTAAGGAGCAGGGGTGGGAATATATCAATTCAACCTTCAATGGATGGCACTACTTTCGAAAAGAATATCGTGAGGATTTGCCAGAGGATGAGTATGAAATCTACAGGGAAGCCTCTGGTGTTCCAGATATGGTTAATCGTTGGAGCCGAATGGCTACAGTAGTTATCGCACTACTTGGATTTATTGAAATAGCAATGATTTTGCGAATGATTGAGGCACCGGAGATTACCAGAATACCAAGTATTATTTTATACA